>QHYM01000432.1 GCA_003223295.1 Acidobacteriota bacterium
CTTCTCGCGCTCTTCACCGCTCTCGGCGTCGGCCTCTGGCTCTCCGCCCTCAACGCGCTCTACCGCGACGTCCGGTATGTCATCCCCTTCGTCATCACCTTCTGGATGTTCGCCTCTCCCGTTGCCTACGCATCCTCTCTCGTGCCCGCGCGCTGGCGCTGGCTCTATGGCCTCAATCCCATGGCCGGCGTCATTGACGGCTTCCGCTGGGCTATCACCGGCCGCGGCCAGGCCCCCGGCCTGCTCTTGCTTGCTTCCGCCTGTGCCGTCGCTCTCGTTTTTCTCGGCGGCCTTTTCTTTTTCAACCGCATGGAGACCTCCGTTGCCGACCGTGTCTAATCCCGGCCTGCTGGGGACCGCATCTAGTTCGCCCCCCATCCCCCGCGCCACTGACCGTATCCCCGAACTTGACGGCCTTCGCGGCATCGCCATCGGGCTGATCCTGATTCTCCATTTCTTTCAGAACACGCTAAACCCTCAAGCCGGTGTCGTCCCGCGTTACCTTGCAGCGGCAACGCGGCTCACCTGGTCCGGTGTGGATCTCTTCTTTGTTCTTTCGGGTTTTCTCATTGGCGGAATTCTTCTCGATGCCCGCACGGCACCCAACTATTACCGTGTTTTTTACGCTCGGCGGCTTTTCCGCATTGTTCCGATCTACATTGTCTTCCTTGCAGCATACGCGGTGCTGGTATACGTCCTGCCTTTGGTTTCTCATGCGGACCTGTCCTGGCTCCTGGATCATCCTCAGCCGTGGTATGCCTACGCCAGCTTCACGCAAAACTTCTGGATGGCCACCAGCGGCAAGATTGGTACCGGTGCTTTGGCCGTCACTTGGTCTCTCGCCGTCGAGGAACAGTTCTACTTGACGCTCCCTTTGTTAGTGCGTGTTCTACCGCTCTCCAGCCTGTTTCGTTTTTTATTAGCAGGCATTTTTGCGGCTCCTCTCGTGCGCACACTCCTCTTTTATTCCATCCCCGGCAGTTCCATCGCCGCATACGTCCTGATGCCTTGCCGCGCCGACGCTCTGTTGCTGGGCGTCCTGGCGGCCATCCTGCTCAGGGATCCGGAATGGCGGGAACGCATCACGCGTGCCAGACTTTTTTTTGCTCTGGCGTTTCCAGTCCTTCTTTTAGGCATCGCTTATTTCACAAAGGCCGCCTGGTTTGTTTATAGTCCTCTGATGGTCTCTGTGGGACTCACCTGGCTCCCCTTTTTCTATTTTTGCGTGCTTCTCTTCGCGCTGACGCAGCGGGAAAGTTGGCTAAGCGCCGTGCTTCGCAATCCTGCCCTCTGCTGGCTTGGAGCTATCGCCTACGGCGTCTATCTTTTTCATCAGACCATCTTGGGCGCGGTTCTCTCCTTCCTGGGAAGTGGCGCACCGCTGATCGCTCGTCTCCAGGATTTGCCGGTCTTTGCTCTGGCCCTCGCAGTGACCTTGCTTTTCGCACGGCTATCGTGGATCTATTTCGAGCGCCCGCTGGTCCACCTCGGCCACTCATGGAAATACGACAACGCAAGTGCGCCGTCAGAACTCTGCCTCTCGCCGCGCGCGGAGAGCGCTGGATCTTAAAATGAGCATACTTTCTCGCATTACCCGCCCCACCGTTGGCTGGGCGGAAATCCACGGCCGCGTCGGCTCGCTCCTCGAAGTCGGTACCGGCTTCCATCCTGAGCTCACCGGCCGCGAGAACACTTTTCTTCCCGGCGCCATTCTCGGCATGTCCAAAGCCGAAATCGCCCGTAAGTTT
>QHYM01000433.1 GCA_003223295.1 Acidobacteriota bacterium
CCTGCGTTTCCTTGGTGTCTAAGTATTTCACAGGAGCGAAGCCTTCTGCACATTACGGGAAGCGAGGCTGCAGCGCGAACGACGCTCTTAATGGTGACACTCATGAGCTGATTCTGCGTGGTCTCTTTCGGAGATCAGACAACGCAAGGGGTGTAGCTGGCATCTGGTTTTTTGCGTGTGAGTGCTTTTCCAAATCGGCGGGGGTGCGGCGTGAAACGAGTCCTGCCTCTACTTTGCGTCTTTCTTGTTTGGTGTCTTTCGAATCCGGCGCAAGAGAAATCCAAGGACAAACAGAGAATCCTTGAAAGCGCGAGCAAGTTGAGCGAAAGCTCGAATGCCTCGGCAGCAAAGCTGCCCGTGCGCCGGGTCGTGTTGTACAAAAATGGCGTCGGCTATTTCGAGCACCTGGGGCACGTGCGGGGCAGTCAGGACGTGCACGTGGACTTCACCAGTGCGCAATTGAACGACGTGCTGAAGTCGCTGACCGTGCTCGATCTTTCCGGGGGGCGCATCACCGGAGTGGATTACAACTCCGAAGCCCCATTGGCGAGGCGGCTGGCTACGTTGCGGCTAGCGCTCGGCGAAAAGCCGACAGCAGCGGAATTCCTCGACGCATTGCGCGGAGCGCGATTGGAGGTTCGCACTGCAAAAGGAATGGCCATAGCCGGAAAACTGCTCAGTGTGGAACAGAAATCCATTGTGAAGGATAACGGCACGAATGAATGGACGGAGGTTTCCCTTGTGAGCGACACGGGTGAAGTCCGCACTTCCGAAGTGACACCGGAGATGAGCTTTCGAATTGCAGAAAAGGATTTGCAGGCGGAAGTCAGCAAATACCTGGGACTAGTGGCTTCGTCGCGCGACCAGGATTTGCGGCGCATGACCATTTCCACGACCGGGACTGGCGAGAGAAATTTGTACGTGAGCTACATCAGCGAAGTACCGATTTGGAAGACAACCTACCGCATCGTGCTTCCTTCGAAAGCCGAGAAGAAACCGTTCCTGCAAGGGTGGGCCATCGTGGACAACACGATTGGCGAAGATTGGAACGATGTGGAGTTGTCTCTGGTCGCGGGCGCACCACATTCGTTCATCCAACAGCTCTCGCAGCCGTACTACGGAAGGCGCCCTGTCGTGCCGCTGCCGGGGAGCGTGCAGTTGACGCCCCAGACGCACGCCGCCTCAATAGAGAAAAGGGGCGTCGCTGGTGGAGTGCCTGGTGGAGTTGCCGGCGGATCTATTGGAGGAGTTTTGGGCGGGGTTGCCGCCGACATGGGGAGTGGCAGCGGAGGTGGGACCGGAGGCGGGACATTCCATGCGTCAGATGTTGCGCTCGCCGCCCCTTCGCTGGCGCCGCAGAAACCAATGCCCGACGAAGCAGAAGTGGAGCAGGCGCAAGAGGAAAGCGAGCCCGCAGCGGAAGGGAATGCCCTGGGCGATCTCTTCGAATACAGGCTGAAAGAGCGCGTGACCATTCGCAAGAATCAATCGGCGCTAGTTCCGATTCTGCAGACCGACGTAGCGGCGGAGAAAGTTTCGTTGTGGAGCGAATCGCTCGGATCGGCGCGGCCCTTGCGCGCGCTATGGCTGAGTAACGCGAGCGCGCTCACTCTGGACGGCGGCAGCTTCAGCGTTTTGGACAGCAACACGTTTGCGGGAGAGGGTCTCGTCGAGGCCATCAAGCCAGGAGAGCACAGGCTGCTCTCCTATGCCACTGATCTCGGTTTGTTGGTTGACACCAAAGAGGAGAGTACCCGGGAGCGCGTGACCCGGGTTCTCATCGTCCGCGGAACGATGGCCACCATGAACGAAGAACGTGAAAAGAAAACTTACATCGTTCGAAACGAAGACACTGCGCCGCGCACACTGATCATTGAGCATCCCGCAAGACCGGAATGGAAACTCGCTCAGGACGTGCCACAACCCGAGGAAAATGCGGCCGGCCTGTATCGTTTCCGTTTGAACGTGGAGCCGAAGAAAACCGAAAGGCTGGTCATTAACGAGGCGAAGCCGCAGTTCACCCAGTACGAATTGAAAACTCTGACCGATGATCAGATCGAGCAGCTGGTCCGGCAAAAATCGATCAATTCCGGTGTCGAAAAGGCTTTGCGCGGCGTCATCAACCAGAAAAACGTGGTGGCCGAATTTGATGGCCAAATC
>QHYM01000434.1 GCA_003223295.1 Acidobacteriota bacterium
AGCGCAGCCCGTAATTTACCGTGAAATGCGGCGTGAGGCGGAATGAGTCCTGCGCATAGAGGCCCCAGGCTTTCTGTAGTTCATCCAGGTTATAGGCGGATCCCGCCGCGGTCGCATATTGCCCTGTCTTGACATTGTAAGGAAAACCGCTCCCTATGGGGCCCACGCTTGAGATTCGGCCGATGAGTGTCGCATACAGTTGTTCTGCCTCGGTACGGTCAGCAGCGGAGGCGTTGGCAAAATAGCTTTCAAATGTATTGAGCGCAGGGTCGCCAGGTTGTAAGCCCATAGCAAGGTTGGGAATGCCGTCCGGCGCGTTCCAGTAGTGATCCTGTTCTCGGTAGAAATTGAAACCAAAGGCTGCGGAGTGTCTGCCATGCAGCCAGCTCGCATTGTCCTGAAAATTAACAAGGGGATAATAATTCGATACCGGTAGGTTAAAGGACTGGCCGGAAGTCAAATTCGGAATCGCCCAACTCACTTGTGACTGAGTAACCCAAAGAGGTTTCGCTCCAAACGCGTTCCAAGCGGCATTGTAGTAGTAGCCTCCTCGGAACTGGTTCACCAACGTCGGCGTGATCGTCCAATTCACTCCTAGAGATGTTGTGTAGTTCTTGGCCGCGTTTCGTGCCGCTTGATTGTCAAAATCGGGTCCCGGAAGAATAGGAGCGACACCGATAGCGTTCGGTTGGTGGAACCTCGTCTCTTCGAAGGAATAGTCAATCCGGACTTTTTTCGAGGCGTTATAGTCCAGGCGCAAGGCGGGGAAATATTGAGTTCGCGGGGCGGAAACGGCCCAATTGATATTCAGCAGGTTCGGATCATTGGTCGCAGGCACGAGTGCGACGCCACCGCTGCCAGTAGCATTGTTAACAAGAGATTGTTCGGCCGCAATCTGAGTGTTCACCGTCGTCGGGAGTCCAGCGGGCTGCGCCACCTGAGTAAACAGGTTCACGGTCTGGCCTTTTTGCGGTCCGCTCGTATAAGTAAAGATCCCTTGCTGAGCGGCGGGCGTCAGAGCCAAACGCAGCGGCACGCCACCGGTGCCAGTGCCGTTGGTGTACCCGCCTGGCTGTTTGGCCATGGCGAAAGAACCAAAAAAGAAGAGTCTGTCCTTGATAATGTGGCCGCCAATGCTTCCACCGAACTCATTGAGGATCAAATGGTTCTTTTTCAAACCCACGGCGTCGTTATGCCAGGTGTTGGCGTTCAGCGCAGAATTTCGAAAATCCTCGAATACCTGCCCGTGGTAGTCGTTACTGCCCCGTTTTGTCACAAAACTCACTTGCATGGCGGACGTTCCCAGGCTCTGGTTCAGGTCCACTTGGCTCGTTTGTACGGTCATTTCCTCTATGTCTTCGAGTCTCGCTTGCAGCCCCGGCTGGACGTTTCCGCTAAACTTCATGCGGCTTGTCGAGGAAATAACCCCGTCAATGCTGTTGCCTTGCGCAATGACCGGAAGACCGTTCCACGTTCCTCCTCCGTTCACCGGTGTACCGCTATATCCAGCGGACAAGAAAGCAAGGGTAGCAATATTTCGTGCTTGCAACGGGAGGTCATTTATTTGCTTCATATCGATGGTCGTGGCGATGGCATTCGAAGTTGCCTCGACCAGCGGTGTGGCGCTTTCTACGATCACTTTTTCCGTGGCAGCTCCTACTTTGAGCGTCACCTTAACGTCGGTCACACGCCCGCCTTGAACAACGACGGAGCTCAAGACTAAAGTCTCAAAGCCAGTCTTGGTAACAGTCAGCTTGTAGGTTCCCAGCGGTATTGTGACAAAACTATAGCTCCCTACTTCCTGTGTCTCCGCCACGCGGGTTTCGTTGGTGGCCAGATCCTGAAGTTGTAACTTAGCTCCCTGAACGGCAGAGCCACTCGAGTCGAGCACAATCACATTGATGGTTCCGACGGAGCCCATCTGTGCCCGGGCGGGCAGAACGTTCCAGAAGAGCAGAACAGCGGTGCAACCTATTCCGATTCCCAAGCGGCTAAAGATGAAGAAGAATCTGCGCAACATAACCAGCTCCTCCTATGAAACACCCCAAACTGTGGAATCCTCCCCTTGATTCGCGAACCGGAGGTTCGCAATCCGAGCAACCCAAACGAGAAGCTCCGACCCGGCGCGAGCTGTTGACGATGGGCCCCACGATGCCGAGGACCGGAACGATGGCGACTTTGTATAAGATATCCAATCCGCTGTCAAGCATTTTCTGCAACCGCTTGCATACCACAATGTCCTTACAGTTTTGGAGAAAATGGTGTATTTTCTAGGCTGCTTGTGAAATCGCTAACACGGAGGTTTATGGATTCGGGGCACTTGCCGGGCGGGGACGAAACGCCTTATGTGTGACGGCTTTGAGCGGTGTATATTGTATGCAGCAGTGCCAAAGCCAACTCTTTCGTATCCGCGCTGCGATAAATCCGGGAACTTGTTAACGTGATGTACCGCTGCAGGGTATATCCCCTTATTGATTTATCCATATAGAGTGGAGAAGTATGGAGACGGCTACACAAAAGAAGTCTGCACCTATTCCCAGGCAATCTCTCTCTGCTGCGGTGGTGGAGAGTCCCTGTTCGCGAGGCGCTCAGCCACTTAGCCGCCGAAGGATTGATCACCATCCATGCGAACCGGGGCGCAGTGGTGTCTGCTCTTTCGCCGGACGAGATCATGCAACTCTTCGAGACGCGCGCGGTCTTGGAGTGTTATATGCTGCGCTGCGCGATTCCCAATATGATGGCGGAGGATTTTCAAGTCGCCGAAGACATCCTTAAGCGTTATGAGGAATCTTTGGAGAAGGATTCGGAAGTGAAATCCTGGGGTAGGTGGAATTGGAGTTTCCATTCCGCACTATATGCTGCCGCTAGTCGCCCAGTCATGTTGTCCTTCCTAAAAACTCTGAACATCAATTGTGACCGCTACACGCGTCTACACCTCGTTTTTACGCGTGACCTACACCGGGCCGGTCAAGCGCATAGAGAACTCCTGGATGTGTGCAGGACGAGGGATCCTGAACTGGCGTCCATGGCGCTATGGAAGCACATCACGGAAGCCGGCGAGTACCTGAGGGAGTTCATTAAGCGTCATCGCGAGCTGCACCCCTAACACGCCGGACGATTCCAAAGAAGCGACGGCTCGAAGGACAACTCAAGGACTCAGCCGGGAACTTGCACTAGCAGGCAGACTCTCTCGCGATGCCGCCGAATGCTTGCAAGCGCTTGCACATATTCCTTGACACTTCCCAACCTTTTGCGTTTCACTCTTCTCCGCCTGTTTTTCGAGGAAGAGCGGACATGGATGACAAGATCTCTCGTCGGAACCTGCTCAAGAAGACCGTTGCCGGAGTATCCACCGCGGCCTTCCTTGGCACTGCTTCGAAACAAGGCGCTTCCTGGAAGGGATCTCCGGTTGTTCCCGATGAGGAGGGCATTGCTCCGATGGGGCTCCATCCTGCGGAATCCTCGCCGATCGTGCCTCTCACGAACACCAGCGATGTATACATTCCGCCGCGCGGGAATAGTTTCTTTAAGTTCAGTTTCGATTTTCCAGAGCCCTCAGTGTCCTTCGAGAACTTCCAGTTTTCTTTCCGTGTCTACACCTTCGAAAACACATATGCGCTTGACGCAAGCCTGATGACCGTGGAATCTGCGCCTGATGGACTCCACGTTCGCTGCAAGGGTTTTGTTTGGGCTGGCGACCAGCAGAAAGCTCCGGGAACGCTGGAAGCGCATATTGTGCGAAACGGCTCTTTCGTGGAATGCCAGGCCACCGCGGAAATGGGCCGGCCGATTAAATCCATCGCCGCGATTCTGCGCGGCGTGCCTCGCGGAAAAGTTTCTGTTGCAGGGGGAAACTTTTTCGATCCCAAAGACAATGAGTTGCTTTTCGGCTATCCCTTCGACGGCGGCTCGCTGTTTGTCGCGGGAGGAATGGATTCTCCGGTTCTGGTTATCCAATCCGGGGAAAAAGACTACTTTTTCCTTTCTACACTGCTGAAGGAAGTGCGCGCCAGTCGTTTTTACCTGCAGCCCGGAGAAAAGGGTTACCGCGTGGAGCTGACTCACGAGCGCGAAGGTTGGGCAAAGAGCAATCGGATCGAAACCCCCGTGTGGCGAGTCGGCCGCGCGGATAGCGTGGAAGCCGCGTACCGACCGCATTTCGAGCACTTGGAAAAGGCATTTGCCATTCCGGATTGGGAAAGCCGCAGCGACGTGCCCGCGTGGTTCCGCGAGGTAGCGCTGGTCGTCTCGCTTCATGGGATGCACTGGACCGGCTACATCTTTAATGACTTCGCAAAATCCTTGAAGATTCTGGAGTGGGTGGCCACGCAAATCCCTGGCAAGCAAGTGCTGGTGTTCCTGCCCGCGTGGGACGGCCGCTACTATTGGAACTATCCCATTTACAAGCCTGATCCGCGGCTTGGCGGCGAGCAAGGCTTCCGAACGCTGATCGACAAGGGCCACAGTATGGGCTTTCATTTTATGCCCATGTTCGGGATGAACGCGGCGAACAAGCTGCTTCCGGAATTTAACAGCTTTGCCGACGCTACGACCGAGCAGATCGACGGCGACACTTTCAATTTGAATTGGGTGGACTGGGACAACGACCGGCACAACGAAGGCAATGGCGGGTACATGAATCTTGGGGTACCCTCGTGGCGCAACTGGCTCTCCGCGCGAATCGCGGATGTCATTTCGAATTATCACGCAGACGCGTATTTCCTCGACATCGCCGGCGGCTGGGAGAACAATACCAAGGCCGACATGCACGAAGGCACGCGGTTGCTGGTCGGAGGCTTGCGCAAGAAATTCCCCAGCGTGCTGATCTGCGGAGAAATGCCGTACGACGCGCTGATGAGCTTCATGCCCGTGTTTCATGTTTTTTCCGGTGGAGGATATCCTCCAGCCATGAAAAAATATGTGCGCGCGTTTCAGCACCTCAGCCTGCCCGCGCCCGGGCGCGGGAGCAGCGGCGTGCACGAATCCGGCTTCGGGCA
>QHYM01000435.1 GCA_003223295.1 Acidobacteriota bacterium
AGATGTCGCCTTTTACAAACACGAACACTCGCAGCTCACTCAACTTCAACGACAACTTCACAAACGACCCGACCGCGAATACGGGCGGCAATGGCCTCGCCACGTTGTTGCTCGGATTTTCGACCGGCGGCACACGCGGCTTTCTATTGCAGGCATATTATCTGCGGAACAGCGAGTACGCGGCATTTGTTCAGGATGACTGGAAGTTCAGCAATCGTCTCACTCTCAATCTCGGCCTGCGCTATGACGTTTTCACGCCGGACACCGAGATCAAAAATAGAATTGCCAACTTCGACTACCAGAACTTGCGTTTAATATACGCGGGAGTGAATGGTGCCTCCTCAACGGCTGGTAAGTCGGCGCAGTACGGTGATGTGGGACCGCGTCTGGGTTTTGCCTACGATCTTGCTGGTAATGGGCACACGGTCATTCGCGGTGGATACGGCATTTCATACTTCCCGGAACAACAGTCGGCGTCGAACCTGCTGGGACAAAACGTGCCCTTCACAATTTCGCAAAACTTCTCGCCTGCAACAAATCCACTCGGCACCCAGATGAGCACTATCCCCGCGATTAACAACCCATTCCCGCCAATCACGCCTGTCATGCCGCTGACCACGGCAGCGCTCAATACAGCGAGTCCGAGCGTCATCGGCCACGCCTTCAATAACCTAACACCTTATATGGAGTCGTGGAACTTGGACGTTGAACGCCAACTTGGCACCAACACCGTGGCCGAGATGGCCTATGCCGGAAGCCGTGGCATTCACCTGATGTTCTGCTATAACGCCAACGAGATTCAGCCCGGTGTCGGTTCGCAGGCATCACGGCGCTTGATCCAGGCGCTCTCGAACGTAAACACGATTTTAGAATGCGATCCGCGTAATATGTCTAACTTCCACAGCCTTCAAGCCAAGCTGACACGGCGCATATCTCGGGGACTGCAGTTCCTAGCGAGTTACACGTTCGGCAAATCCCTCGACTACGGCGGTTCGGCTGCCAGCGGCGGCGGTGCCGTAGGCAACCCGCAGACCGTCACGAATCTCAGGGCGGGTTACGGCTCATCCGGTTTCGATGTGAAGCAACGATTTGTTGGGAGTTGGGTCTACGAGCTTCCCTTCGGCTCCGGAAAATGGTGGCTGAACGGGGGACCCGTTTCACGTCTGATCGGCGGATGGCAGGTGGCCGGAATCACAACACTATCGACCGGACGCCCGTACAGCGTCACCCTAAACCAAGGCGTCAATAATGGCGCGCCGAGTTGGCCCAATAGAATCTGCGATGGGAACCTGTCAAATCCTGGTCCCGCGTTGTGGTTCAACACCCAATGCTTTGTTGCGCCCCCTGCCAACACATACGGAAACGTCGCCCGTGGTGTCCTCTACGGACCTAGCACCGTGGACTGGGACCTCTCCCTAGTGAAAAATACGGTGATTCGCGAACGCCTTCGGGCACAAATTCGGCTGGACGCTTTCAACGCCTTCAACACGCCGAACTTCGGCTTCCCGAACGCTGCCATTGGGTCGCCCTCGGCGGGACGGATAACCAGCACCATCAACGACAATCGTGACTTACAGTTGGCGTTGAGACTGGAATTCTGAGACTAAAACCGGAATCCTGCCGAACGAACGCGCAGCGACCCTGAACCCCTGCCGACGAAGCAAACCACAACGCGATGCCGTTGGAACAAATTCTGCGCGACTTCCATCTTGAGAGAGAGACTGTTGATGCATGTGGAGGAATTAGACCCATAGCTATTCGTTCGCCAAGCCGTTCACCCGCGTCTGAAAACACCGATGCGGCTCGTAGACCACATGTATTTTGTCGCGGAACACGACGACCATCACCTCGCGTCGAATTCGGGTATCCATACTTTGAGAAAGCTTTCTTTACACTATCGAAAACATGAAGTTGGCTTGCCAGAGTGGCGGAGCTAGAACAGTGGACCAACACTGGTGGCTCCTGGATCCTGGATTTTTGTCGGGGTCTCCGCCTTGTGAAAGAGATAGGCCGTGACGGATGCTCCTGTCGCCACCCACCCGAGCCATGTGTTGTGGACCCCGCAATGGGAGACGCTGAAAATCTTGCGGCTTGCGAAATGATTCTCGACGGACTTAATCATGAAGTCGGCGACGTCCGCGTGCAACCTGCCAATTCTAATTCTCATTGAACTTAACTCGTGGCGGAAGGGGGGGTTCGAACCCCGGGACCCTTTCGAGCCTAACGGTTTTCAACACCGTTGGGATAAGACGGTGATAAAAAGCCGCGCAATCGCTGGCCTTAAGCAAAAAGGCAATCCCTCTAACTCCAAAGCTGCTTTGTGGCGGAGGAGGAGGGATTCGAACTTATGTAGTATAAGGGGCGGCACTCGCTAGATCGCCCTTGGGTTGCTGCATACATCCAGGCACAAAGGAAGACAATCCGAACATGAATACGACGACGGAGGCGCGTGCCGGCCTGACCACCGCACAAGAGACCGTTCAGACGGTGGTCTTGATTATCGTTTCGTTCGTCACTGCATGGATGCTTTACAGAGTTCCGTGGCGGGTGTCTGGAGACCCATGCCTCGTTGCCGC
>QHYM01000436.1 GCA_003223295.1 Acidobacteriota bacterium
TATGATCCGCAGCTTCCACAGGCGCACTATCAACTCGGCCGCGTTCTGGAGATGCAAGGCGGATATCAAGGTGCCGTTGAATCGCTCAAGCTGGCCGTCGCCTTAGCCCCAGAGTATCCAGAGCCGCATTATCTGCTGGGCAAAATCTATCACCGGCTGGGAAACGAACCGCTTTCGAGATCGGAAATTGGCCGCTTTCAGGAGCTAAGGAAAGCCAGTGAAGCGCAAGCCGCGAGTGGGTCCCCGCCTCCTCCAAGGTAGCGGAGTGCTTTACCTCTGATCGTTACTTTGAACTGCGCTCTAAGACTTTGGTCGAGAGAAAAAACAGCGCCCCGACTCTTCATCGGGGCGCCGGTCTTGTGTTTTGGAGTGTTTAGGGGTGGTCAAAATTCAAATCGGGCTCCAAACTGAATTCTTCGCGGCGCGCTCACGTTGCCTGTCCACTTGCCGAAGCTCGTTGAACTTATATCTGTGTCGAATGCATTGCCTCCAGAAATGGTGAAATTGCCATCGTTGACGAACATATGTAGGTTGAAGGCGTTGTAAAACTCTGCGCGGAAAATGAGACTGAGTCGCTCATTCAACCGGGTGTTCTTGGTGATTGCAAAGTCTACGTTCTTGTAGTTCGATCCTCGGAAGCCAAAAATGCGTGGACCCGTCCCAGTGTACCCAAATACTCCCGTGCACGTCGGGCACGACCCAGTTGCCTCGAATGAGGTCAGGGGCTCAAATGCAGCCGGATTGATGAGTAGACCTTTGTCGGGATTGAAGTTATTCGGATCTTGCAAGAAGGGCTTCTGTCCTGAAATGAGCCCTGGCAAACATCCTTGCGATGTGTAGGAGGTGAGGCAAGATCCCGAGCGGATCCACATCGGCGTGCCTTTGGAGAAGCGAATAATGGGGCTAATTTGCCAGCCGCCGACGGCGCGGTCGAGGCCGCCGCTGCCGCTCAAGTAGCGCTTACCTTTCCCGAACGGCAGCTCGTAAACAAAAGCTGCCGAAAGGGTCTGCGGAACATCATCAGGCGCCAGCGAACGATTTCTTTTTTCTTCAAAAGGCGAGATCACTCCTTGCGATGCGTTCCACGTTGAGGCATCGCGCTGGGTATTATCAGCAGCATCGGTGATTAGCTTGGAGTTTGTGTAAGCAAGCAGCATGTACAGCCCTTGGCTGTAGCGCTTTTCCACCTTTAACTGGAAGGAATGGTAGATGGAGCTGCCATGAACCTCGTTCAAACCCTGCAGCTTGTCACAGAACTGCGGGAACGGCAGCAGCGCTTGGCCGACAGTCGGAGAGCAATTCCCCGCAGCATTAAGCTCACCGATCCAGCCCGGGTAGGGCGTCTTGACTCCAAAAAGTGTTTGGCTGTCCGATGTGAAGACGGCGTTTAACTCTGGCACATAGGAGCAGTCTGCGGTAGTGGGAGGAGTGGAGGTTTGTCCGCAGATCGTGTCCGGAGAGTGGATGGGCGCATAAAGCGCCTGAATCTTGGGGTCGAACGGATTCAGTACGTTGACCGGATTCAAGCTCGACGGTAGCCGTGACCCTTTGTTCCCAACGTATGCCGCGCTCACGAAGAAACTTTGTGGGAGCTGGCGTTCGATGGTCAGGTTCCACTGCTGCGCGTACGACCGCCGGTTCGCGTCCAAGGGCCGATAGAGGATGCTATGACCATTGTCAAACGATCCCGAGATAAACGGGGGAAGCTGTGCCGGTGCCGGAACTCCATTGTCTAAGTAGAAGGTTGGATCGTCCTGGTTCGTCGTCGGGTCTTTAAGCTTGCCGAACGATTGATTCAGGTTCAACCCGTCGAGCGAGATCCCCCCGCCCCAGCCGGGGTAGAACGCTTGCGTGAAGAAAACGCCATAACCTGCTCGGACGACGGTCTTTTGGTCGTAGGAATACGCCACGCTCAACCGCGGCGCAAAGCCCCTGCGCCAGGCCTTTTCCGGGTACTCCGCTCCGTAACAAGCAGGTTGGCAAGCCGAGCCGCTTCCAGCAAAGGCCAAGCTGCCTGGTATCCCGTCCGGATTCGTACCTGTGGGATCGAAGAACGAAAGATGATTGAATTTCTCACGGGATGGCGAGAAGTAATCCCACCGCACGCCGAAATTCGCGGTGAATTTTGTAGTCACCTTCCAGGAGTCGTTGAAGTGCAGCGCCCAGGAATTCTGGCGCGGGAACCAGGCGCTTACCGTTCGGCGATCCACCGAACCGCCGTTTACTGCTCCTAGCAGGAAATCCGC
>QHYM01000426.1 GCA_003223295.1 Acidobacteriota bacterium
ATCGCGTGTTCAACGAAGCCCTGGAGCTTGCCTCCGAAGCAGGCGTGCATTTTTGCGGCGTCCTCTGTGGACGCGCCACTTGGAAGGACGGCGTCGGCGTCTTTGCCCGTGGCAGCGCGGAAGCCCTCCAAGAATGGCTGGAAACCGATGGCGTACAAAATATTCGAGCCATCAACGCGAGCCTGCGACACGCCACGCCGTGGTCGGAAAAATATCCTGCCAATGAGTAAGCCCGTCGCAGACTCGCGTGACCACGTCATCGCCTTCTTTTGCGTCAGCCTGAATCCCGCCATCGACACCCGACTTGTGTTGAACGAATTTCGAACCGGCCGCGTCAATCGTGTCTCTGAGGTTCATCGAACTCCCGGGGGCAAGGCCGCTCACGTGGCCATGGCTCTCCGAGGTCTGGGCGCAAATCCAAGATGGATCGGTTTTTGCGGTGGCTCCACGGGAAATGAATTGCTCGCCGGTCTTGGTCCTTTGCAAATAGAAACAATCTCCGTACCCACCGTTCAAGACACCCGCGTCAATCTCGAAATCGTGGACAGTCGCGGGGAAGTGACCGAGATTCTCGAGCCCGGAGGAATGATTGCGCAGTCCGAATGGTGCGAGTTTCAGCGGATTTGTAGCAATGAGTTTCAACGCACAACGGGCGGGAAGGTTGTGATCATCTCGGGGAGCCAGCCTCCCGGAGTTCCGGCAGAAGGCTATGCATCGCTTGTGAATTCAGCCCATTCCGCGGGCTGTCATGCCTTCATCGACTCCAGCGGCCCACCGCTAGCGAAGGCGCTGGCCTCCGGCCCGGATTTTGTCAAAATCAATCGCGAAGAGGCAGAGAGTGTGACCGAGACGGCGATAAAAGATCCTGCCTCCGCTGCCCGGGCCGCCCGCAAGCTGCTTGCGTGCGGCGCGAAGTCCACAGCCATAAGCCTCGGCGATCGCGGCCTCGTCGGCATTCAAGGGCACGACGAGCCTGCAATTCATGCTTGGACTGCTCCTTTGCGCGCCAAATCGACGGTTGGGTGCGGGGACTCGGCTCTTGCGGGGTTTGCGTTCGCCACGGCAACGGGGCTCTCTTTCGAACGCAGCCTGGCGCTGGCCGTTGCTTGCGGCGCGGCCAATTGCCTTGCAACGCTTCCGGCCCGCATTACGCAAGAGGATGTCTCGCGCATCGAGCAAAGTGTTCGCGTAGAACGCATCTAGGAAGAGGAGACGGTGGGGTGAAGCGTTTTGAAATAAGCGTTGTCGGCGAGCTCAATGCCGACTTGATTTTGTACGGCCTGCCTCCAGCGCTCGAACCCGAGCGAGAGCACCTGGCCACCGATTTTGCGATAACCCTTGGCAGCTCTTCGGCCATCTTCGCCCACAACATTTCTCTCCTGGGGAGCCGCGTTGGTTTCACTTCGTGTATCGGCGGCGATCCGCTTGGCAAATTCTGCGTTGACCGTCTACGAGAGAGCGGTGTTGATGTTTCAGGAGTCAAAACCCTTCCCGGCAAGACTACCGGTGTCACCGTGATTCTTCCTCTCGGTAAGCAGCGCCAGATTCTCACCTATTTGGGCACAACGTTGGATCTGCAATTAGAACACCTCGATTTGAACCATCTCCGCAGCGCTTCCCACTTTCATCTCTCCTCTTTTTTTCTTCTGCGGGCATTGCGCCCCAGGATCCCCGACCTTTTTTCGCAAATGAAAAAGGCCGGCCTTACTACTTCACTCGACACCAACGACGACCCCGAGGACCTTTGGGCCGATGACGTTAAGGCTGTGCTCAAGAATGTTGATATCTTCCTGCCCAATGAGCGAGAGGCCTCGAGGCTTACTGGAGCGGACAATGTGCGAGAGGCCCTCGACGCGCTGTCGCGGCTCGTTCCTATCGCTGTGATCAAGTGCGGTCCGGACGGTGCAACGGCCAGGCGCGGCAAAGATCAATTTCATGCGCCTCCCTTGTCTGTTCAGCCTGTGGATACTGTTGGGGCGGGCGACAGTTTTAACGCTGGCTTCCTACATAAATTCATGCTCCGCGCAAACTTGGAAGACTGCCTTGCATACGGCAATGCAGTGGCCGCGCTCTCCACGACGCGCGCCGGGGGCACCGAGGCGTTTCGCGACCGGCAACACCTTGAGGCGTTCCTGCAAGCCGCCAATGTGCGCAACAGTTCGCGCGCACCACAGTGAGGA
>QHYM01000159.1 GCA_003223295.1 Acidobacteriota bacterium
TGCAATTATCCTCGCACAACAGGAGTTCGCCTCGAACTGAAAAGCTTGCACCGAACTGTGCCGGACTCACCGGCCGAAGTTGGTGGCGTTACTGTTCTTTTGTGATTGCGTCTGTATGACGGGCTACTCCCAAGCAACCTGCTAAGCGACTGCGCTAACTACTGGAGAGTCATCAAACCGGCCACGAAGAGGCAAGCCGGCCTTCACAGTGCCGCTCCTGCTCATTTCGCTCCTTCTGATAAGACCTCCTGAAGACGTCTCGCCACAATCTGATCTTCACCCGGTTGCAACATCCAAACTCCTACGACGATCACGTTGCCGCCTCCAGCCAGACCCGCGCTGGAGGGGCCTCCGCCTGTGGATGGGTTCAGTTCAATGCGTGGGGTTCCTTCGCGCATCCTTTGCATCACCTCAATTGCCGAGAGCTTGATTCGATTCATGTCGTAGGTAATCGTCAGGTGCGGGACATGGTTCGCAACGGGAGGAATAAAAACTCTTGCCTCTACGCTCGGCACGCTTTGCACGCGCTCTGCGATTAGCGCGGCTCGCTTGCGATATTCCGCCTCCATCGCAGCATCGTCCTGCGCAAGAAACCAGTCCACGGCAGCCACGAGACCAATGATTTCTTCTTTTCCCACTTTCATCCCGCGACCGATTGTGTTTGAATTTGGTGAATTGTTAAGTTGAGCCGCCTCGACCAAGTCTTTCTTCCCAAGCAGTAACCCGGTGCACTGCGGTCCACGAATCCCTTTTCCACCCGAAAAAGCCACCAGATCAAAGCCCATCTCGGTGTAGTTCCACAGGTTTGAAATAGGCGGGACATCGGCAGCTGCATCGTTGAAGCAAGGGACTCCATGCTTGTGAGCCACGCGGACCCAATCTTCCCTGCTGATCCGCCCTCCTTCAGCAGCATTGAAGAATTGCGTCATCACCGTACGTTCGGTGAAGGCGCGTTCGTATTCATCAAGCGTTTCCACGTCGATAAAACGCGCGCCACAGTCTCGAATCGCGTGATCGTAGTCATAGTGATGCGCCTTTTGGACGATGACTTCGTTCTTTAATCCCTGCATTTCAGTCGGGATATTGATAATCGCAGACTTGCCCCCCCGAGTAATGCACGCTGCTGTCGCCAGCTTTATTCCAGCGGCGGCGCCGGACGTGACCAATGCACCTTCGCAACGTAATCGCTTGGCAAGATATTCGCCGGCCGCTTTGTGTAGTTCCATCAGATGAACTGGCTTTTGTGCCGCCAAAGCCACGGCCGCTTGCACCTGATCCGGCATGGTCGAGGCCGACAGGATCGTGTAGGTGCCAGCCGCGTTAATAAACGGCGTTACGCCAAGTCTCTGGTAATAATCTACGCCCGCTGCAGATGCCGCGGGTGCAAAGGTGTTCAGAGGCAAGAGGCCGCCAATACACACGCTACCGGCGACAGCCTGACTCCCGTTGCGCAAAAGCTTTCGACGACTGATCGATTGCGGCACGCTTCCTCCTTTTTTAATTTCTCGGATAACTGTCGGCGGTCGCTGGAAGAGAACCTTGTAACATCGGAATAGTGAAATATTGCGGACGGGCTTTTTCCCATTGGACCATACTTAGACCGGAAGGATCATAGAGAATTCGCCCTGCACGAACCGTCATTCGCGCCACGATCTGTGAGGTCCCTTCCATCTTGGCGTAACCACAATCAATGTAGCCGAAATGACCGTGCAACACCTCAAAAACAGCGATGTCCGCCTCTCTGCCAACGGACAAAGTTCCTAACTCTGGTCGGTGAATTTCGTGTGCAGGATTGACGGTCGAACGGCGGATCAAATCGGCCAGCGGAACTCCCATGCTCAGAAACTTGGACATCACATTGCCCATGCTCAAAATTGTGAAATCGCCTGTGTGCAAGTCGGTGGACATGGAGTCCGGGACAAATCCTTGTTTGACGGCAGGCACAGCATTTCGGAACCAGAAGCTCCCTGCTCCGTGGCCCACATCGAAAATGACACCCCGGTTTCTCGCTTGTTGCAGGATGGGATTGAGTTTCCCGTCAAGAAGGATGGGGAATTGCTGCGCAAAAACATGAGTATGTATATCTCCGGGTCTGGCCTTTTGGAGAATAAGCTCGGCATAACTTCTCTCGGGGCGCGGCCAGAAATCAAACATCACCGGAACTCTTGCTGCTTCTCCGCAAGCGATGGCGCGATCTACAGCGGCCCAACTGGGATGCAGCTCGTCCAATGGTTTCTGTGGCCAGTAGTGAGCGCTTTTTACTCCGACGATGATGTCCGAGTATCTTAGAATCGTATCAGCGCACCGCTTCACGTCCATCGCATCGACGTTCTGTTCTAATCCACCCTTCATCCCATTGGCCACGATATTCAGAAAAGCCAGCACACGTACCTTGGCGTGGTCGATCACTTCTTCCTTCTCTTGCAGAAACGTGTCCGCACCCGCCGTCCCCGCGTCAACTATTGTGGTTACGCCCGACTGCAAAGCTAAATCCGCTGGAATTCCGAGCGGAGCCAGTTGCGAGCGCGGATCAGTCGTGAGTGCAGTTACGACTGGAATTTCGTGATCTGGAGAGTCGGCAGCGAACCAATTCAGCGGCGCGCCTCCGTGACTAATGTGGTAGTGAATGTCGATCAGCCCAGGTGTGATGTAGAAACCGGAGACATCCACGACCTTTACAGCCTGAGTAACAGGAATGTTCTTTTCAACTGCAGCGATCCTGCCAACCGAAACAGCAACGTCCATTTTTCCATCCAATCCGTTGGCTGGATCGATGACCTGCCCCCCCTTTAGCAGCAAGTCATACCTAGGCATCTGTGTGTTGGGTACCTGCGCGTTAGCTACGCCAACTGCAATTACGAATGATTCCGCCAATGTGAAAACCAGCTTTACTGTTTGCCGCATTGAGGCCCCTTTCGATGCTTCCGGAATTTCTGTTTCAAAAAACGAGCTTTGCCCCGAACAAGTAGTGCTCTGCATTGAGGCGTGGCCCGGAGAGGCAACACAGAATTGGGCACTACCTGTCCATCCTATGTTGCCCTTCGATACGAATGATTGTCCGCTATGGTGCGGCGGAGCTTTCCCGAGCCGAGTCGAGATGCACTCTAGCAGTAATGCGGAGCGCCGGAATTATGAATTCAGTGAAACCCCCGCGTTCAACGAAAGGCAGAGAAACGCAGCAGGGTTCCTCGGGAGATTCCAATCGAACGCGGGTAAAGCGGCCCTTCACTTGAACTTGCACGTTGTCGGGCTGGTCGGCGTAGTTTACAAGGTACAGGGTAACGTCGGGACGACTTTGCTCGTGATAGCCGGTCACGAGTGTGGTCAGTGAGTTCCACAGGGCGAGGGCTGATCGCTCTCTACCGATCAAACGGCGCAGGTCACGGGCGAAATTTTCAGGATCGACAACCGGCTCGGCGATTTCAACTACTTGGCCTGCGCCGATGGAGTAAACGGTCGCGCGAGATTCCTGGCGAAGCGGTGGAGCCGAGTGCCAGGGAAATTCATCGTGGGTATTCACAAAAATGACGATCCGGCCACTCGCGGCAAAGTTGCGAAGCAGTGCGACGGCTTCCTTATTCAAAGGGCAAAAGACAACGACAGAGTTCCAGCTACTGAGGCGCGCCAGCGTGAGACCCGGGGGGCGAACGGATTCGAAAGCAAGATTATGACGCGCCATCAGGTTAATGGCCTCGTAGCTGGCCTGTGCGTCATCGACGATGACACCGAGATTCACCACTGGGAGCATTCTCTCCGTTGGCGCGTGAGAGGAGAAGTCCAGGTAGGGGATGATCGCTTTCCAAAGCGTCCAAGCCCGAGGATCGTCCGCGACGAGCGCCCTCTGCAGCGAGCCGGGAAGATCGATGGTGACGTCTGAGCGGATTGCGTCCGCTTCGGCAATCGACACTGCATAAGCTTGGGCATCCGGGTGCCATGCATCGGGCAGAGCCCCCGACGTGTCCCAGTGAAAATCGTAGATGATCGGAAGTGACCCCGGATCCATAGATTGCGCGAGCCTGACCAAAGCAAGATTGGTATCGAGCCAAGGCTGGGAGGAAGGACTTGAAACTTGCAGGACTCCGTCACGTTCGACCACCAAACGTCCCTTCATTTGTGGCTGTTTTCCTCCGGGGACCGACATGCGGAATGTCAGGCTCTTATGCGCAGCGAAGTAAGGACGAAGCTGTTCGGCGGCAGGAGATTGGCTTGAAGGCGCAGTGTTGGTGACGATCATGCCTGTGACTGCTGCGCGGTCCACAGTAACGACGGCGGCGGCGAGGTCTTTCGATTCACACTGTAGAAAAACGCGGTAACCCTGAGAGTGGAGTTTGGCGGCGACCGATAGATCCTGCAAGGGCCAGAGCAAGACTACATCCTGAATCCCTGTTTTATCGGCGGGAGGCAGGGGCGATGGCTCCACGCGGAGAAAGACTCTCGCAGTTACTGGGGTGCACGCGGCAATCGAACCAAGAAACAGCATGCAAAGGAAGGACATGCGCCTCATGGGAGCAATTCCTTCGCAGCTTTTGAAATTGCGGCGATTCTATTTTTCAGTGGCGAGACGTGGATCGGACGGTTTTCTCCGGTCAGAAAGAAACTGACGCCATCGCCGACAAGTGTTCGCTGGCCATCAGAATCGATCCAAATGGCAGACACGTTAGGTAAAGTCTTGACCAAGGCCGTCCCTTTCGTGGGGCCGAGCAGAAGCAGTGTGGTTGAGAGTGCATCGGACGCAGTAGCGGATGGCGCGGTAACGCTGATCGCATAGCGTGTTTGCAAGGGCTTGCCCGTGCCGGGAAGAATGATGTGGCCCGGCGCGTCCCCTTGAAGGGAGCTCGGAGCGCTCTGCTCGGAGGTGGAGACGCTGTTATTGATTAACATCACTTCTGGGCCCAGCTTGCGGGAGGGGTCGCGCAAACGAACGCGCCATGCATTGCCTCCTGGCGCCGCGCCCAGGGCGTAAATGGTGCTGCCTCCGGCGTCGATGTAGGCGCGGTGAATACCACGAGCGTTTAGTATTTCTGCCGCGCGATCGACAGCGTAGCCCTTCCCGATCGCACCTAAGTCCAATCGCATGCAATCCGAATGAAATTGAATGCGGTCGGGCGGTATCAATTCGATTTTCTGATATCCGACACAACGCCGGGCAGAAGCCAGGTCAGCGGCCGTAGGCAAGGGTCCACCGGCGAGAGCCGCTTTCCATAGATCGACTAGTGGGCCCACGCTGATGTCGAACTGGCCATTGGAATGACGCGAGTAAAAGAGCGACTCTTCGATGAGTTCGTAAAGCTCGCGCGGAATATGGACCGGCTGAAAATGGGCAGTTTGGTTCATGCGGCTCAGGTCGCTTTCCGGCTTGTAGTTGCTCATCATGCCGTCGAGGCGGATAACTTCATCAAGAGCGGCCCGCCCAGCAGCATCTGCGCGCGGCAAATCTTCATCGTAGATGACGATTTCAAAGATCGTCCCCATTGCGTAGCGCTTCTGGTGAACAAACGAGCTGTTCTGGGGCGAACACAGGATTGCTTGGAGCGGCAACATGGCCAAGGTCAGGGACGCTAACGCCGCAGATTTAAGCCAGCGCATAAACGTCGCCTTCCATACTGCTCAAATAAACCGCAGCTTGTGTGACTACTGGTGCGGATTGCAGCGAATTTCCGAGGCGAGCCCGCCAGAGGATGTTACCGTCGGCCAGGTTCAGCGCGTAGGTTATTCCCGACTGGATCCAGACTGTACTTCCACTGATTACGGGCGGTGCCGTGATGGCTTGGCCGAGACGCTGCGCCCATATCACTTTTCCGGTCTGTATGTTGAGCGCGCGGAGGACACCGGCCTTACATCCGAAAACAACAAGATCGCCAGAAATGGCGGGTGAAGAGGTGATACCCAACTCGGCTTCGTGCTGCCAACGAATGGCCCCGTTCACCGTGTCGATCGCGTAGAAGAAATAATCGAGCGAGCCCACAAACAACGTTTCTTTGGCAACGGCTGGCGAGCTGTCGATGCCGTCTCCGGTGAGCGTCTTCCAGAGAATGTCGCCGGATTTTGCATCCATACTGTAGACTCTGCCGTCGCTGCAGCCTACGAAGACCCGTTGTCCCGCAATGCAAGCAGTCGAGTAGATTTTGCCCCCCAGCGCGCGTTTCCATTGCAGCGTCCCGTTAGCAGAACTCACGGCCTGCATGTGGCCACTTGTGTCGCCGAAGAAAATCGTGTCTTCCGAGACGATCGCCGAGGTCCAAACCTCCGCGCCGGTTGGCACATCCCAAGTTTTTGTGCCACTGCTCGAATTAATCGCATACAACGTGCCGCCGTCACAAGTGACAAGAACTTTCCCCGAATTCAGTGAGGGCGTTGAGTGGATCGGCGCCGTAGTTTTGAAGCGCCATCGCACTTTGCCGGTGCGCGTATCGATCGCATTTAGAAAGCCAGCCAGAGAAGAGACATAGAGGAGTCCGTCGTATAAGATCGGAGCGCTCCTCACTGAGCCCTCAACGCTAGCCTGCCAAAGAGATCTTCGGGGGGCTCGCCACGGCTGCGGGAGTTGTCCGCCGCTGTGCCTATTGTCACATAGCAAGTTAGGCCAGTCGCTCACCACTTTTACTTGAGCCTCATAACGAAGTCCGTCGCGTCCATCACCCAACACCGAGCACAAGATGATCGATTTGCTTAAGGTCGGAAGTGCCCAAGCCGAGCTTTCCTGCCGCGGCGATGTGATGGGGCTGGCGGTAGAATAGATTCTTAGTGGCATCCTCGTAAAATTCGGCACCATTGTCGGTTAGACTTTTAGGATCGCGTGACCACACGCTGGGTGCGCCTTCTTTGCGGCGTTTCGCCTCAATCTTTTCGAGTTCAATGGTGTCCATTGCGACGGGGTCCGTGCCGACTATCAATATGCCCGTGGGAAAAATAAATTTCGGGTTCTGATTCAGCGGCCCCCCGTGCCAAAGCATTCTCATGCCGTCCATAATGTGAAGCACGGCCTTCGAGCGCAGGGGTTCAACCGAACACATGATTCCAATCAACGGGTCCGTAAAGGAAAATGGACGGCGGTGGGAGCGATCCACGTTGTTGAACGTTCCATAGCCAATATTTTTTAGACAGCCGGTAACCCCCGCCGCGGAGTGATCCTTCATCGTGGGAACGTTGATGATCTTCGTTAAACTGGAAGATACCATACTGGCCATGTAAGAGCGCGTTTCCCATTCACCAAAAAAGTTAGCCTCGCAATATATATTGGAATCGTACCCGGAAGCATCCAGCTTGCGGTCTTCTACGCTGATGACGCGCACACCCATGGGCACAAGCGTTTGGTAACTGCCGATCTCGATTTCGTAGGCGTAACGATCGTAGACATGAATGTTTTGCACCGGAACTCCGACGGATTGCACCCCAGCGACAATTTCCCTCACGATTTCGGGGGAAGAGCAGCAGGCTGGAGCTCCGGAGGGATTGATCTTGACACCCACAATGTCCTTCGGTTCGATGAATTTGCTCCACGCTTCACGGACGTCTTGCGCTCCCGTCAATTCGCGCAGCGCACGGTCGAGCATCCGACGGATGACGGGCTGCGAAACACGATTGGCCACAATAGCTTGGGGATCCGCGATTTCTACAACGCGGCCCGGAAAGAGCCCGGGCATGCGCAATGGAGAAGGCGGCGTTCCCGCCGGTTCGTTCACGTATATGGCCGGCGCGGGAGGGATTAAGTCTTCGCTGTAGGCTGGCGAGGTCGCCCAGTGCTCCAGGCAAAGTGCCAATCCGCCGAGGAAGGTGCGCTTCACGAACAGACGACGGTCGATCATCGATGTCCTCGGGACTCGAACACCTAAGATGCGAGACATTTTACCAGACCGGGCGGTCTCTGACGCCTTAACCCAGTTCCCGCAGCAGCGAGCAGGCGACGGCAATGTCCGAAGTCGTTCTGGAGTTCGATCATAGTCGAATAATTATTAGACTTCGGAAGCCCACAAGTGGACAAGAGGGATGGCTCTTGACTCTTGGAGAGAAGCGGCGATATCTGTGTCCCTGTCGAGGTGGAGAACAATAAGAGCCTCACTCAATTTCAGGGTTGCGCAAGGGCTGCACTGGCTCGCCGGACTCTGAAGAAACTCGAGCAATTTGCTCTGCAAGCAATCGTCTGTCCTGCTCTCTAAAAGCGTACTGCCTCGCGAGACTGTAGGCAGTGACAGCAGCGTTGCGGTCGCCCAACTGAACGTCAACGTTGCCTAACTCTATGGCTACAAAGAATGCTCTGGGATCGAGCGCAGCGGATTCGGACAGCAGTCGCTGCGCTTCACGCAAGTTTGGCTGCGAGGTATAGATATAGTCCACTGCTTGATAGTAGAGGAATGCTGCTTTCATCGGGCGCGCTGGAAAGCTACCCCGAAAAGCCAACAAGTTGCCAAAGCGCGCGACAGGGACCGCATTCCGGAGAGCCTCACGGTCCCACCAGAGGTAGGGGGCGGTTCCCCGCACGCCACAGACGATTGTCCCAGACCAAACATCCGCCTCTAGTAGAGCTCGGTCCCGCACCCGATCCTCGCCGACCCAATGAATTCCCCGTCGCAGCTTTTCCGGATCAGGGATGGGGTAGGTAATGTAGGGAACCTCGCCATTGGGCTCCACTTCTTGGTGATAGTACCGGGCCAGTTCTCGCCCTCGAAGGAATACAGCTAGGCCTTCGTCGTTAAAATAACGGGAACTGTTCGCAGTGCCGCCGACGAATTCATTGTAGTACTCCCAGGGACGGACGACGGGAAGAGCGGAAAGGAGCGCCCAACCGCACGCGAGCGGCACAGCCACGCGGAGAACTAAGGACCGGGTTGTGATCGCCTTGTAAATGGTCAGTGCCGCGCATAACGCCAAGGTTGGCACTGCAGGAAGAGCGTGGCGAATACCTCCGTACGAAGCACCAGAGGCAAGAACGATCAGGAGGAGCACGGCGAAACCCACAGCGCTGAGTATTGGTGTGAGCCATTGTC
>QHYM01000160.1 GCA_003223295.1 Acidobacteriota bacterium
ATGGAGAAGGTACAGGCCCGGATCGAAGAATTAAGACAAGCGAAAGTAGGTCCCCGACAGTTGCAGTTGAGATTCGGCGACCCCTCTAGCCTACGAGCGACCGATGTAGCGGAGAGTTCAACCGGCCGCGGTCTTTCGCACTTTTCAACCGACTGGTCAACAGTTGGTCACCACAGCATTTCTGGTTCTGTGGTAAGCTGTTGAAAGTAAACGCCGGAGAGGTGGCAGAGCGGCTGAA
>QHYM01000427.1 GCA_003223295.1 Acidobacteriota bacterium
CATCGGAGAACCCGGCGAACTGTGCCTTTCAGGCTCGCAAGTCACCAATAGTTACTGGAACAATCCAGAGAAAACTCAAATGCAGTTCGTGCGTCTGCCCGGTGCCAGCGAACAAGTATGGTATCGAACCGGTGATTTGGTGAAACAGGATGAAGAGGACAACCTTTGCTATCTGGGCCGGATTGACCACCAGATCAAAATCCGGGGCTACCGCGTGGAGTTACAGGAGATTGAGGCTGTGCTGCGGCGGGTCTGCGGCACAGAACAAGTTGTTTCAGTTCCCTGGCCGGTTGCCAATGGCAGCGCCGAAGGCGTTGTTGCGTTTGTCTCCGGCGTCAAGACGCTTGACCAGGAACGCGTTTTGGCAAGCTGCGGTGATGTGTTGCCCGATTACATGGTTCCGAAAAAGCTTTATTTGATCGACGAGCTGCCTCTGAACCCGAATCAGAAAATCGACCGCGGGAAGCTTGCAAATCTGCTCGAAGGTGTCCACGCATGAATGCAGTCGCCGAAAAAGAACTCATCGATCTGGTGGTCGGCTGGGTTAAAGAGAATGGGCTCAAAGGCTCGAACCATACGGAGATCTCCGAGAACACCAATTTACTGGAGAGCGGACTCTTGGACTCCTTCGCCTTTGTCGATCTCGTCTTGTTCATCGAGAATTACACTCGAAAAAAGCTCGATCTGATCGATGTTGATCCGGAAGAGTTCACCGTCGTGAAAAGTTTGTGCCATCTTGCATTGCAGAATGGCCACTAAGAGCATCGGCCGCAGTCCCCTGAGTCAATGCCACACCGTCGCCAACTGACCTTGAGAAAACTTCTTAGTCAAACGAGCAGCAGCGCCGCAACACCCTTGGCCTCAGGCGGATTCGCTCCGCCAGTTTGCGGTACCCCAAAAAGTGCAACAATGCTACCCAAGGCCGATTGCGGGCACCCCACTTATGCCGCTACAAAAAGGATCCGGCCTTTTACGCCCGACGATATTCCAGAAGTCGTTGACCTGCACAAAAGAGTGTTTCCTGGGAATTCCTTTTCCCCCGGTGAGCTTGAGGTCCATTTTAGGCGGCTCTTTTTTGAGAATCCTTGGTACGACGCGGATCTCCCGTCGTTGGTTTATCAAGAACAGGGGGACAAAATCTGCGGGTTCTATGGAGTGATACCACGGCGAATGCGGATGAAAGGCCGGCCAATTCGCGCGGCCGTCTCCAGCCAATTCATGGTGGATCCTTCAGTCCGCAATCGTCTTGCCGCAGTTGAGCTCCAGAGTGCATTCTTTGCGGGCCCGCAAGATTTGTCGTTCACCGATGGCGCGAACGAGGCCAGCCGTAAAATCTGGGAGGGATTGGGGGGCCTGACCGCCTTCCCCTACAGTGTCCACTGGACACGCCTCTTGCGGCCCACTCGGTATTTCCTCGGGCGATGGAGGGAGCGCGGGCTCTCCACACTCACCCAATGGGCTCTGCGGCCGGCCTCCGCTGTCGCTGACTTTCTGGCCACTCACAGGCGTCGAAGCCCGTTTCACCAGGCCGAGCACCCTCCTGAGGAGGATTTGAGCTGGGAGACGCTGCTTGAGGAATTGCCAAAATTCGTGGCAAAGAAGTCGCTCTGCCCCGAATATGATGAACAATCTTTGCGATGGCTTATGGAGCAGGCTAACGAGAAAAGATGCCATGGCAGTTTACGCAAGGCAGTGGTTCGGAATAGCGGCGGGCAGGTTGTGGGCTGGTATATGTATTACTTCAACCCGAACGGCATAAGCCAAGTCTTGCAGCTTGTAGCGACTAAGAACTCCATTCGCCGCGTTCTGGATCAGCTCTTTTTTCATGCGTGGCGCTTGGGATCATCTGCCATTTCCGGCCGCATGGATCCCGAATTCGTCACGGATTTTTCCGAAGAGCGCTGCCTGTTCAGCTTCAATGGTCCCCGGGTGCTGGTGAGTTCCAAACGGGCAGACTTGCGCGAAGCCATTCAACAGGGTGACGCGTTCCTTACCCGGCTGGAAGGCGAATGGTGGATGCGCCTCCAAGGCGGCTAACTTCGTCGTCGGCTCTACTCAACTCAAAACTGGAATTGGAGAAATACTGCCTTGATTATTCTCGGAATCAGCGGTTTCGAAAAGTCCATTCCGTTCAAGAAGGCCTATTGGCCAAATCTCGAGGAACGCGAATATCGCATCTCGCAGGGACACGACTCTGCTGCTGCCTTGTTTATTGACGGTGAGCTGATCGCCGCTGCAGCCGAAGAGCGCTTCAGTCGAAAAAAGCATACCGGTGACTTCCCAGT
>QHYM01000428.1 GCA_003223295.1 Acidobacteriota bacterium
CGAATTGTTAAGGATGGGTGTTAAATGGAGAGATGGAACGATTCGCGGGGACGTTGCTGGAGGGACCTCTATAGTTCTTTTTTGTCACAGCCAAGCAAAATGCTTGGCTTTTTTTCTTCAAGACGTATTCTGCCGCCTTCCGTTCATTACCCTGAAGCGCCGAAGACGCTCGATTGCCGTCTCTGCCGCTACGAATCCCGCCCGGATCTCGTGCGCATCAAGCTGATACTTGCCGCCAGAGGTTCTGCTGTAAAAGCGGCTGAGATTCTTATAGGTGACCATATGAAGTCCCGCCGAACTTCGAGGCACGCGCAGCAGAAGGCATGGAGGGTCGGGGCCCCGACGAATCTCGTGGAAGCTAACCGGCAGCATCCGAGGATCAACGCCATCACGGATCATGGCTTCGAGTCGAAGTCGCTCGGAATCGACGTTCAGTTCCGACAACCCCACGATAGCCCCAATCTCACTGGTTGGCTTTCCTGCCTCGCGCCGCTCCTGGAGGCCGAAAATAAGGTCACCGCCGGCTGCGTTCGCGAAGGATGTGACATCGCTCAAGAATTCCCGTTTATCATCGTCGGCTCTGAGGGTTTCAAGTTGCGCGGCATCGATTTGCGCGAGGGGAAGATTGAAAGTCATGGTCCGTGAATTTCTTGTGTGCGCCTTCGGTTTATCAGCTATTCACCCAACTTAGTTCAGTGTTCAATAAGCTGTCAAATGAACATGCAAACTGAGGACAACTAGAGCACGCGGAGAAAGCCTCTTTTCATCTCCTCAGCCTGCGCTGTTGCCCTATCAAAGCGGCTTTGGAACTCCGCGCCTCCACTCTCCCAGGCCATCTCAATCGTTTCCCGCATGGAATGCGCCACGACGAAGAACTTAGAGGGCCTCCGGTCCTTGTGCCGCCGAAATGTCACGATGTGGGTCTTGACCGGCATGGGTGGCGTGGAACATAGTCGCAAACAAATCCAAGCCACAAGGGGGATTAGAGGGAAGATGATGGAGCAACATCGAGGCTATTGGATTCATGGGAGCGCGGTCCCTGGGCCGCCGTACACGTCTTATTGGAAATCCCTAGGGACGATTCTCAAATCCGGTCGCTCCGGCTCCGTCATCGAAGTGGGCCGTTTGCATGATTCCGGTGTGACGTTCGATATGGCGGAACTCGCCGAATGGTATGGCTTGGAACTTTCCCGAATTGCGGTTGATCAATGTTTCGAGTGTGCCGGTAACGGATAGGATTATTTCAGAGGAACCGTCAAACCTAAAGCCGCCCTAACACGTGCGTCAACCCATGTCTTGGCCGCTTCAATAGCGAAGGCTTCAGCCTCCTGCTTAGTTCCAAAGTAATGAACTGAATCCTGGATGGTGTGGGACTCGCGGCCAGTGGCGGAATGCCAGCTTATATCGGCAATGGGCACCTGCAGTTCTTTATCTTTGTCGAACTGACTGGTGCCAATGATGAGAAAGTCCTTGTAGAGCAATGCAGCCATAAAACCTCGCCGTTCGGGCTTGCTGATGTCGGCTAACTCAGCTCAAAGCTCGGACCTCTATCTGATGGCGGGACTCTGGTCCTATCCAGGAGGCGTGTCAAGCAGAACCAGAATGTCAGAAACCAGACACGAACTTTGCGCCTTGACTGGGCGTGCTTGCGGGCGTTCTAGGTGGGCTATTTAATCCACGGCTGAGGAAGGCGAAGATGAAGAGCAGATAACTACACAATTTTATCTTGACATCGCTAACTGAATTCGAATAGGTTTCGTATCTGACATAAACGTAAACGTCCGAGCTTAAGTGCCGGGTCAGTGGTGGCCGGGAGCCCGAACAGGGAGGTCTCACATAGTCACCCTGCGATCTCACCCGCTGATGTCCTATCGCGGTATTCCTAATTGGCCGCCAAGTTGGACTTCCACATGTCTGAAAGAAAAGAAAACTCTAAAAGGCGAAGTCGGAATCCTAAAGCACGTGATAAGGGAGGATCAACTACCAACCAAATGCTTTTTGGTAATTGAATACGGGAACGAAGCCTACATGGGTTGCGTTATCTTTGATGACGCTACATTCTGCGAGCAGATTCATGACCTGTTACAACATCATCACGGTCGTTCAATGAAAGAAATTGGAGATTTGTCTCTTAACTATGCGTTGTAGCCGGAGAATTCCGGAACCTTCTTTCTTGAGCGGTTCATACATAGCAATACACCATAGAAATGAGGTAAAGGCCACTCAGGATGGTAGACCAATCCCAAAAGCTTAAAGAACTAATTGAAGAATCTCGCAGGG
>QHYM01000161.1:0-1148 GCA_003223295.1 Acidobacteriota bacterium
CATTGTTCATTTGGCGGCAATCGTTGGGGATCCAGCCTGCGAACTCGATCAAAAGACGACGATCGAGATCAATTACGCTGCAACGCGAATGCTCATCGAGATCGCGAAGGGCGACGGTGTCGAACGGTTCTTGTTCGCCTCGAGTTGCAGTGTTTATGGGGCAAGTGATGAGGTCATGGACGAAAACTCAACGGTGGAGCCGGTGTCTCTGTACGGAGAGACAAAAGTATCTTCCGAACAGGCGTTGCTTGAAAGCGTGACCGCGAACTTCCATCCGGTTATCATGCGCTTTGCGACGGTATTTGGACTTTCGAATCGTCCACGGTTTGACCTGGTTGTGAACCTTCTCTCCGCTAAAGCAAAACAGGATGGGCGAATCACGATCTTTAATGGGGAACAATGGCGGCCGTTCGTTCATGTGAGTGACCTTGCCGAGGCCATCATGCTCCTCCTAAACGCCCCGTTGGGATCCGTGAGCCAGGAAGTCTTCAATGTGGGTGACAACCGCTTGAACCACACACTCACCGACGTGGCCGAGGTGGTCCAGCGCGTGTTTCCGGGCACGCAGATCGAGCACGCCGAGAATACGGACCGGCGCAACTACCGCGTCAATTTTTCCAAGATTGAGAAGCGGGTTGGATTCCGTTGCCGATATACGCTGGAGGATGGTGTCCGAGAGATCAAAACGGCGTTCGATTCAAACGAGATCGGCAATTACCGGGACATTCGCTTTAGCAACCTCGGCTTCTTGCGCGAAACGGGGACACCCGAGAACAAGAGTGAATTCGATGAGGCGGTTATGGCCGCTTTTGGCGGTGCGCAAATTCACCCCATTGTCACGAGAAAGATGACGCGGCAATACTCAAAAACCGCTCCAGTCCTCTAAATCGCAAATCTACCTATGAAGTTTCGCATGTTTTCCGTTGCGCTAATTGGCCCTGATGGAGCAGGCAAGTCGACGATCAGTCGCGCGCTTGTTGCGTCATCGCCGTTTTTATTCAAGACCATTTACATGGGGGATAACATCGAGGCTTGCAACTTTGCCTTGCCCACCTCCCGCCTCGTCGGGTATGTCCGAAGACGCCGCAATAGAAATGCCGAAAGATCCGGCGCGGCGGGCGAATCATCCACGACCAGCGCGAGCCGAA
>QHYM01000161.1:1190-13659 GCA_003223295.1 Acidobacteriota bacterium
ATCGACATTTTCTATTCGACTTTTCTCTTGATGGGGTCGACAGCGATGTCTGGACTTTCGAGCAGCGTGTGCACCGCTGGATTCTGACCCAGCTCTACCCAAGGCCCAGCTTGGTGATCTACCTGGATTCCCCTGCGGAAGTTCTCTTCGCCCGCAAAGGAGAAAAGTCTCCTGAGGAGCTTGAAAATCGCCGGCAAGCGTTCCTTCGCCAGGGAACGCAAGTCCGCAACTTTGTGCGAGTCGACGGCACGCAACCGCTCGACAAGGTTTGTGCCGAGGTCTGCAAACTCATTGCCGAATACTCCGGCCGCCCCAGTACTTCAAACGCTTTTGCCAGCTTGTGAACATTACCTGTAAAGCTCAGGCGTCCTAACCAAGTTCACTACCGATTGAGTGTCCTGGCTAACTAAGACCATTCAAATGTGCGGAATCTGCGGCTTCTCTAATATCGGCCATCATGGTGACTCGCCGACGGTACTCTCGGCGATGACCGCCTGCCTGGCTCATCGAGGCCCAGACGGAGCGGGGACCTGGCTGTCTCCGGAACTGGACGTCGGATTGGGCCACACCAGATTGGCGATCATTGACCTCGCGGGAGGCCGCCAACCGATTCAATCTGCCGATGGACGGTTCGTGATTGTCTTCAACGGCGAACTTTACAATTTTCGATCTCTTCGTAAAGACCTCGAGGACCTGGGGCACCGCTTTCGCACGTCTTCCGATACTGAGGTGTTACTCGAATCCTACATAAGATGGGGACCGGCTTGCCTCCAGCGGTTCCGCGGAATGTTTGCTTTGGCGATCTATGATACGCAGGAGCATGAATTTTTCTTGGCTCGCGACCGAACAGGCATCAAACCGCTCTATTACCACTGGGGGCCCTCTGGTTTCCTTTTCGGATCGGAAATCAAGGCCATACTACAGGCGCCCGGCGTCCCCCGCCGCTTGGACTATCAGGCACTCGCAGATTTTCTTGTTCTTGGTTATCCCCTCGCACCGAAGACAATGTTTCTGGATGTGCGCGAGCTCGAGCCGGGGACATCGCTACGGGTTTCTCGGCAAGGGATTGAAAAGCGGCGATTTTGGTCATGGCTCCAATTTCCAAGCAATATGGGGGAATCAGAAGCTTTGGAACAAACCCAGGCGGCCTTGACCGAAAGTCTACGCGAGCATTTAGTTTCGGACGTACCGATTGGTGTGCTTTTGAGTGGCGGTATTGATTCTTCCCTTTTGGTCGCCTTCCTTGCAAAAGTGCTTGGGGAAGATTTGGAGACGTTCACTGTTTCCTTCACGGAAGGCGCCTATGACGAATCGCCTTATGCTGAAGCCGTCGCCCGGAGCCTTGGCGTTCGGCATCGGAAAATCGTCCTGGATCCCCGGCTAGCGGACATTTCTTTAATCGAAAATATTCTTGTCCAATTCGATCAGCCATTTGCTGATTCCTCCGCGATCCCAACTTACTTCATCTGCAAAGAGATTCGGAAATCGGCGAAAGTTGCCATTGGCGGGGACGGTGGAGATGAGATGTTCGGCGGTTATCGGCGGTTTTATCACGCTGATTTGGCAAAGCTGGCGGGCACCCTGCCGAATGGCTTCCTGAAGGCAACAAGTGCAACGCTGGGAGGAATTTCCGGAATTGCTCCACATCTTTCTCGCATGGGCAAGAGATTTCTTTGTTCAGCAGCATCAAGAAATGAGGGCCGCCTCCTGGCCTTATCCTGCTACACCTTTCCGTATGAACTCCCCGAAATGATCGAACCATGCATCATGAAGACAATCGGCAATTATGTTCCTTCCATGTCGCTCAATGGGCATGGAACCAGCAATCCAGGGGGGAAAGAATTTGTCGATTCGACGGTACGCTATGCGCTTCCGGGAGATTACTTGCGGAAGGTAGACGTGATGAGCGCTGCCCACGGGCTGGAGGTCCGCGTTCCCTTCCTGGGAGAGCATGTTCTAGAGTGCGCGGCGAAGATCCCGTTGCATCTAAAGTATTCGCGCAAGAAAAATAAAATTATCCTGCGTAAGCTCGCCGAGAAGTATCTGCCAAAAGCCATCGTCGAGAAACCTAAGGGCGGCTTCGGAATTCCATTGGATTCCTGGTTGGGTCGGAATGGCCGGGAAGAGGTGCGTTCTTTACTCAACTCTCGAGGCACCGGAATACGCGATGTCATTCGACCAGAGTATTCCGAGCAGTTGCTTTCCGGATTTGTTGATCAGATTTGGAACAGATCAAAGCGAAGCCGCTTCAACACTTACCAGCAAGTCTACATGTTATGGAGCCTAGAACGATGGCTGGCACGCTGGAAGCCCGCCCTGTAAGGTTGGGAATGATTGATGCAAGAGTAGAGGAGGGTCCACTCCGGGTCCTCGCCGTCACTCCCCTGCCCAGCTCAAAAGCCTCGATGATCCACGTTACCAGGCAGGTAGCGTCTCTCGAAGTCTCGGGAATCACCTGCAAAACTTTCACCGTGGCCTCCCGCACATCTCCTTGGGTGGTTCTAGGTGAGTGGCGCAGATTGCGCAGAGAGATTCGGGCGTTCCAACCAGACATACTGCACGCGCACTACGGAACGATGACAGCATTTTTGGCCATTCTGAGCACAACTCTCCCAGTGATTGTCACCTATCGGGGAAGTGACCTGAACCCGAATCGCAGCCGTGGATGGCTGCAGGAGGCCCTTGGCACATTGCTCTCACAGCTTGCCGCCTTGCGAGCGGCGCGAATCATCTGTGTGAGCAATCAGCTGAAGCACAAACTTTGGTGGCGAAGGGACCGCGTCATAGTCATTCCTACTGGCGTGGATATGACGCTCTTCTATCCTCGTGACTTGCAAGAAGCGCGCCGGGAACTTCAATGGGGGAAAGAGGAGCACGTGGTGCTCTTCAACGCGGGCGATCCAATTTGCAAGCGCTTGGATTTAGCCCGGGCTGCGGTTCAATTCGCTGAGTCCAGGTGCGGAAAGGTCCGTTTTGCCGTCCTCGATGGCAATGTTCCCCCCAACCACATTCCATTGATGATGAACGCCGCCGATTGTTTATTGCTGACGAGCGACTGGGAAGGCTCTCCCAACGTGGTCAAAGAGGCGATTGCTTGCAATCTTCCTGTGGTTTCGGTCGATGTGGGAGATGTCCGAGAACGATTGGAGGGAGTCCGGCCATCCCTGATTGTTCCCCGGGATGCCCGCGAAATCGGCAAGGCCATTTCCGAGATTTTGAGGCCGGGCAAAAGGTCAAACGGGCGCGAGTTAGGAAATGACTTATCAAGCGCCATGGTTTCGCAGCGAATTGTCTCGGTCTACCGAGCGCTCCAAACGGATTACCTAAAATATGAATTTCGATTTTGGACGCGACTTGGTCAGCGTTCATTTCTGAAAAGAAACCGGATGATGCCGCGAAGTTAGAACCGGCGCCTGACGGGCGCCTGCCAAGGAGATTAAATGTCGAACCCAGGCGGAAGTAGAAAACCTAGGAGAGCGGAAAGGTACGGGCCCAATTCGCGTTTGGAGATTTTTAGCACCTGTCCAGCAATAGGAAACACTCCCCTCGCTGAATACTCCAATGCTGTAGCTGACGCAGCTCGCTGGAGTGAAAATTGGGGATGCACGGGGATATTGGTCTACACCGACAACTCTCAGGTGGACCCCTGGTTGGTTTCCCAGGTAATCGTCCAAGAGACGAAGCACTTGGCCCCTCTTGTCGCGGTGCAGCCCATCTACATGCATCCTTATACAGTCGCAAAGATGGTGTCTTCGCTGGGCGCTTTGTACGGTCGGCGCATTTATTTGAATCTGGTCGCAGGCGGGTTTAAGAACGACTTGGTTGCACTAAACGATCCTACTCCGCACGATGAGCGGTACGAGCGCTTGGTCGAATACGCGACGATCATCAAGGGCCTGCTTGCCGATCACGATGCGATTACCTTTCAAGGCAAATTCTACCGGGTCAATAACCTCAAAATGACGCCACCGTTACCTGGAGAACTATTTCCCGGTGTGCTAATTTCGGGCTCTTCCGAAGCCGGTCTGTCTGCTGCCGGTTTCCTCGAGGCGGTGCCGGTCCTTTACGCCAAACCCGCAAAAGACTGTGTATTCATGGCGGTAAACCGGGGCAGCCGTTTCGGGATCCGTATAGGAGTGGTGGTGCGCCCGACCGAAGGGGAAGCTTGGAAGGAAGCCCGTCGAAGGTTTCCCGAGGAAAAGAAAGGGAAAATGATTCACGAGCTGGCGATGAAAGTCTCGGACTCTGTTTGGCACCATGAGCTATCGAGCGCCATCGAAGAAAACAAGACTACCCGCAGCAGCTATTGGCTTGCGCCGTTTGAGAATTACAAAACATTTTGTCCCTATCTTGTGGGCAGCTACGAGCAAGTCGGAGAAGAATTGGCACGCTATTTGGCCTTGGGTTGCCGCACCTTCATTCTCGACGTTCCTTTGTGCGAAGAGGACTTGAAGCACGCTCGACTCGCTTTCGATCTTGCCTGTAACAAGTCGCACATCGCAGAGGGCGATTCCTCCGGGCTCCCGGCGGCGCCAATGTCCCGCGGTGAAGACTTCTCGTCCCATCCGGCCCACGCTAGCAGCGGAGATGCCCAAGAGGCAGTTCCAATCCAACGGATGAGTGGAGGATAAGTTGCGGAATACTGCCGGTGGATTCCTGGAATCGAGCGAGAGGTTCGCATCGCGTTCAGCTCTGGTCGTCGACGGCGAAACTCTCACCTATGGCGATCTCAGACGCAAGGCAGGCCAGCTTGCGTCTCTGCTACTGCGGACTGAGGCGCCCAATTCTCCGCTGGTCGCCATCCTGGCTTATCGAAGCGTGACGGCCTATGCGGGAATTTTGGGAATTCTTGCCGCTGGAAAAGGATATGTGCCACTAAACCCCAAATTCCCAGCAGAGCGTACTCGCAGAATGATGATCCTGTCTGGGTGTAACCAGGTCATCGTTGGGAGTGAATGCATCCCACACCTGAGGGAGCTCTTGGAAGGATTGCAGCAACCCTTAACTGTACTACTTCCCGAAACGGCAGACGTCACTGACCTTGAAACGGACTTTCCTCTCCATCGGTATCTGTTATCAAATGACGTCTTCGAGAGCCACGGCTCTGTCTTCGAAACGACTGTCTCCACTCAGGCGATTGCCTATCTTCTGTTCACGTCAGGCACCACAGGCGCGCCCAAGGGAGTGCCTGTTACTCACTCGAATGTGCGGTCGTACATCGACTACACGTGCAGCCGGTACGATCTGAATGAAACCGACCGATTCTCCCAGCACTCCGATCTGACCTTCGACTTGAGTGTTCATGACATCTTTGTCGCCTGGGAGCGCGGGGCCTGTTTATATTGCTTGCCTGAAAGAGCTGTCCTGTTGCCGGCCAAGTTCATCCGCGATAACGCATTGACCGCCTGGTTCTCCGTTCCCTCCATAATCAGCGTTTTGTCCAAGATGAAACTTCTGGAGTCTGATTCCTTCCCTTCCTTGCGATACAGCTTCTTCTGCGGAGAGCCTCTCCCAACTTCGTACGCGCAACTGTGGCAAAACGCAGCACCGCATTCGCTGATTGAGAATCTTTACGGACCTACAGAAGCCACCATCGCTATTTCCCATTATCGATGGGACAGAAATCACTCACCGGGAGAAAGCTTGAACGGGATTTGTCCGATTGGCTGGACGTTTGCCGGACAGCGATCAAGCGTTGTCGGCCAGGACTTCAACATTCTTTCAAGGGATCAGGCCGGTGAGCTGTTCCTTGCCGGCTCGCAGGTCACTTCCGGGTACTGGAATGATCCAGAGAAGACGGGAGCGAAGTTTGTGCGGCTGGGCAATTCGGAGGATGCAATCTGGTATCGGACGGGGGACCTGGTCAAACAAGATTGGAGCGGCTGCATGTACTATCTCGGCCGAATCGACGATCAAGTGAAGATTCGAGGGTATCGGGCAGAATTGCAAGAAATTGAGGCGGTGCTTCGAGCAGCTTGTGGAACCGATCAAGTCGTTTCGGTGGCTTGGCCCGTGCGAGATGGCTCTGCCGACGGTGTGGTTGCTTTCGTTTCGGGCCAAAAGGCGCTCGACGAGGGCAAGGCGCTGAAGTACTGCCGCACGTATTTGCCCGGCTACATGGTACCCCAGAGGATCTACGCGCTCGATGCCCTGCCGCTGAATTTGAGTGGGAAAGTCGATCGAAGGGGGCTCGTTCGACTGCTTGAAGGGGCTCGAACGTGAATCGCATACAAGAGAAAGAATTGGTTGCTTCCGTCCTGAGCTGGATCAAAGAGCACAAGCTGCCCGGGAATCGCCAGCGGGCCGAACTTACCGAAGACATCGATCTCATCACCGAGGGGTTGCTGGACTCAATGGGCCTTGTCGACTTGCTTTTATATGTCGAGGAGCAGACGAGCCGCCCGATTGATCTGAAAACTATTGAACCCTCGGATATCTGCGTTGTGAAGAACCTATGCCGTATCGCCCTCGGGAACGACATCTCTCAATCCACAGGTGAACATGAACATGGCGAACCCAGTTGTGGAGACCTACTCGCTGCTGGCGGAAAAGTATGACGACGAATTGAACCTGCAGTCGTGCTGGGGCCGCGCCGCTGACAGGATCCTGAGTTCCCTGCTTATCGAGGACAACGACCAGGTGGTACTCGATGTAGGTTGTGGTACTGGGAGGGCGCTGTCGCAGCTAGCAAGCCGCAGCCGGCCGAACATTCAATTCATCGGAGTCGAGCCGGCTGAGAATATGCGCAAGTGTGCGCTGCGGCGAATCGGGAATTGTCTGAATATCAGTATTCTAGATGCGTGTTTCGAAGAGATCCCATTGGAGTCTCAGTCGGTGGATTATTTGTTCAGCATCTTTGCGTTCCATTGGGTGACCAACCTCCGTGCCTCGGTACAAGAAATTCGCCGCGTACTCAAGCCGAATGGACACATGGATCTGTTCTTCATCGGGAGAAATAACGGTCAGGAGTTCATACGGAAGACAAGCCCGATCTTCCTGAAATACATGGGTCCGGCGCGCTTTCTGGAGTCCGCGCGAATCCGGACTCAGCTTACGCGAGAGGAAGCTCTACGCTTGTTCAGTGGAATCTTCGATCCACGTCATGTTTCCGCAGTTGAATCGCACGACACCTACTACGATTCTCTGGAAGGACATTGGGGCTGGTGGGTCCGAATCGAAGGGCATTTTGTTTCCATGGCTCCAGAGACGAGAAAGGCCTGCGACCGGGAAGTGCGGGGTGCTCTCTCAGACCTGTCCACGGAAGAAGGTATCCCCTACACCATCCACTGTCTCCACTTGACGATACGGCCGGGTGCCAAACTCCAACACTGATTACCTTCGGGAATTCCGAAGCGGGAATTTTCGTTTTCGACCTCTTCGCGGCAGCAAGTATCGGCGTGTTTCGGTCGTTCAACTTCACGATTCTTCTGGTTCCATCGGGTTGATACGGGCTTTACGGTTTGCCTCTCTCGGTGATCTCACCGTACTTTCCCCTGAGGGGGTCCACTTGATGGACATCGATGGACGGGGCAATTCAGCGCCCTGTGCAACACGTCACGTGGACCCCCGCCATGACCGCGAAGCATGGTTACGAGGACTTCATGCAAAAAGAAATCTTTGAGCAACCACGCGCAGTTCGCGACACTCTAGCGGGCCGCATCGCGCTTGATTCCAGCCCGGTCTGCGTAGACACGTAGTCCGAGCGTTACCCAGGCGAGTTGCTCCCGCCCCAGGGCTTCACCCGCGCCCAACATACGTTAAGACCACAGAGGAGGTTCGCTATGATCATGAAAGGGGTGAGGAATGAAAAGAACAGCATCGCCAAACGAACAAAGTCCTTCGCGCGATTGCTTGGAATGGGAGCAACCATAGGGTGGCTTGCGGGCTGCGGAGGAAGTCTAGCTTCGCAATCTGTGACCATGGTTTCAATCGCTGTGACACCAGCCAACTCTTCAATTCAATCGTTAGCGACTCAGCAGTTTACAGCTACTGGCGCCTTCAGTGATGCCTCGACAAAGGACATCACTCAGTCTGTGAGTTGGACGTCTTCTGATGTCAGCAAAGCAACCATTCAGAATTCGGGACTCGCGTCGGGTGTCGCGGCCGGTTCGGTAACCATTACAGCCGCATCCGCCGGCAAAACTGGAGCAGCTACTCTTACGATCAGCGACCCGCCGACTTTAACTTCAGTTGATATAAGCCCTCTCAACCCCACGATCGCTGCCAATGGAACACAGCAATTTTTTGCCAATGCTACGTACAGTGACAACTCGCTCCAGGACGTCGCTCAAAATGCGACTTGGACATCCTCAAATACCAATGTGGCAACGGTCCAGAGTGCAGGCCAGCAGAACCCCGGTCTGGCCATGGGAGTAGGGGCTGGGCAGGCAACGATCGTAGTTGCTTTCAATGGCAAGAGCGGCTCAACCTCGCTCACCGTAACCAGTCCAGGCGGCAACGGCGCCAAGATACCTCTCACAGACATGACACCCTCAGAAAATTATCTGACGTTCCAGGGAGGGCTATACGAAAACGGCAGCGACACGGTTCCCGTGGACCATGACACGGCAGGCTTAGCGGCCGCCGCCGCGATTCAACCCCTGGATACCAACGGGAACCCAAGTGCATCGGGCAAGATTGTCTTTGTCGCAGTCGGCAGGTCCACGGTTGTGGACGAGTTTGCGGTCTTCATGAACCAAACTCCGACCAATTCTGGCGTCAATCACGCCACGCTGGTAATCGTGAACGGAGCACTGACCGGAGCATCACCTTGTGTTTGGACCGTAGCTAGCGGACCGCCAGCGTGCGATCCGACCCTGGGAAATCAATATGATCGAATTCGGGACATGGTGCTCGCTCCACTAGGATTGGCTGAAAAGCAGGTGCAGGCTGCCTGGATTGAGGAATACAACGGCGACCCGGCCGGTGACGGCTTCCAAACATTGTGCGACGCCACGGTCGTGAGATGCTCGAACAGCGTGAGCCACACAGAGGCGTTGCGGTACGAGCAGCAGTTGGGTGGCATCTTGCGAGCTGCCAAGACGCGCTGGCCAAACTTGCAGCAGTCTTTTCACTCCGGTCGCATTTATGGCGGCTATGCGACGACCAACCATAGCTCCGAACCGTATGCGTATGAGTATGGCTTTTCGCTGAAGTGGTTGATCCAAGCGCAGATTCTCCAAGTCCGCAGCGGGGGAACGAGCATCGATCCGACAGCCGGAGATTTGAATCACAAAGCCGGCGCGGCTCCCTGGATGGCGTGGGGTCCTTACACTTGGGCCAACGGAGACACCCCGCGTTCCGATGGCTTCGTTTGGTGCAACGGGCAAGCCGGGTCGCCGTGCAACGGAGAAGCGGACTTCCAGGCCGATGGCACCCATCCAAATGCCCGAGGTGACGAGAAGGTGGCGAATCTGCTGATGAACTTCTTCCTGAATTCTGCTCACACGCGATGATGTCGACCTTGAGTTTCCTCGGGGAGAGTCCGCACACCTCCAGCCCACGTTACAAATGTTTTCGTTTGCTGAGGAGTTGGCACCAGATGTCTATGCCAACTGGCCGGTCCGAAAAGCGGACGCCCGTAGAACTGGCCGTGTTGCTTTCTGGTTTGAATGAAAGGCCTTTCAAGGAGAGGCCTTTACTGAGAACGTGAGTTCTCGCGGCTTGCGCGCCATTACGAAGCGGATGTGGCCGCCTGGGGCTCGGTTGCTGGTTAGCTTTGATGGGGAGCACATCCCGGGAGCGGCCCGCGTTGTTTATTGTCAACGCCTGGCAAACAAGAAGTTCGCTGTGGGGCTCGCGGTATCGGCAAGGGTGCAATCGGATGATTGACTCTCCCCGACCAACTGCGCCGCTTTTCACTTTCCTATACTCAAGAGTACCGCTAGACATTCTCGGCCGCAGTTGGCCACAACAAAGGAGGTTGCGACATAATGAAAATAGTTGTCCATACCCAATATTTCCCGCCGGAGATAGGGGCAGCTCCTAATAGGCTATCGGCTCTAGTTCAGGGCCTGACGAGTGCCGGCCACGAAGTTACTGTTCTCACGGCGATGCCTAATTATCCGATGGGCCGGTACCATCCAGGCTATGGTGGATTGGTTCGGCGCGAAAATCATAACGGCAGTGCTGTGATTCGCACATTTATTTATCCGACCCAGAGCGCGGGAATGGCAAAGCGGCTTCTATGCTACTTTTCGTTTGTATTCTCGTCTGTGGTCCTGGGTGGTTTACTTTTGGACGAGCCGGATTACATACTCACAGAGAGTCCGCCCCTCTTCCTAGGAATTTCTGGGTTTCTGCTCAGCCGGTGGAAGCGGGCCCGATGGATATTTAATGTCTCGGACTTGTGGCCTGAGTCGGTCGTTCGTCTAGGAGCCCTGAAACCGGGATTGGCATTGCGCCTCAGCGAATGGCTGGAGGCATTTTATTACCGGCACGCTTGGCTTGTTAGCGGACAGTCTTCCGAAATCGTCCAAAACATCAAGAAGCGCTTCCCGAGCGTGCCGACTTTTTATCTTCCAAATGGAGTTGACACGCAGAATTTCCGCCCGGACTGCGGTACGCCGGAGGCTCGGGCTCTGCTGAGATCGAAACCAGGCTGCCTTGTGCTTTACGCCGGTTTGCATGGTCTGGCCCAGGGATTGGAGCAGATTATAGAAGCAGCCGATCAATTGCGAGACGACTCCTCAATCTCTTTCGTGTTGGTGGGCGATGGCCCCGTGAAGCGCGCCCTGGTTACCGAAGCAGAAGCGCGAGGACTGACCAACATCAAATTCCTCGATCCTGTCCCTCAAGACCAGATGTCCGCCCTCGTAGCAGCAGCGGACATCGTGCTCGTTCCATTAAAGATGCACATTCCTGGCGCCGTACCTTCCAAACTCTATGAGGCGATGTCCTCTGGCCGAGCGCTGGTTGCCATCGCCTCGGGGGAAGCCGCCGACATCGTTTCTCGGAACAAGGTTGGTGTCGTCGTAGCCCCTGGGGACACACAGGGCCTTACAAGGAGCCTTTTGGATTTAGCTCGCAATTCGTCCTATCGCGAACAGTTGGGAGTGCAGGCTCGCCGAGCCGCAATTGCGCAATTCGACCGCTCCGTGACCATTGCTCGTTTTGTCCGCTGCCTTGAGGAACAACTGCGAGTAGTGTCCCCGTCAAAGCTGGGCTTGCAAACTCAGAATGATTCCGGACCAAGTCTCGTAACGAACCAGTATGACCAATCGCAAGGAAGCGAGTCACGCTCCGCATAAGTACATACCGTAAATCCTGGGACGCCGATCGATGTCCAGAATAGCCCCTATTCTGTTCCTCTTGGCTTGCGTTGGTTTTGTTCAGGCCACGTTTGTGAAGGTGAAGGCAACGTCCGCTCCCAGTGAGCCGCCGGAAGCCTGCACGTACTACCTCTCTCCGGGCGGATCCGACACAAATTCAGGGACAATCCAAGCTCCATGGAAACACTTGCAGAAGGCATTCGACACACTCACTGCGGGACAAGTGGTGTGTCTGCGGACTGGAACTTACGAGCCTGCTGGCGCCTATAACACACCTAGTTACAGGCACACCATCTCGAGGTCGGGCGAACAGGGCAACCCTATTGTCATCCGGAATTATCCAGGGGAAACCGCCATCGTTCTCGGATTGGTAGTTGTCCGCGGAAATTACTTGAAGCTCTTGGGCACTCCACAGTCGGGCGGTTTGGTCTTTCAGGGTCCGCTGGGACCAGACGCCAGCGGGGTAAAGGGAAAAGGCGCAGGCCAAGTTTGGCTGGACAGGTGCCACAACATCGTTTTGGATCACGTTGAAATTCGGAAAAACGATTATCACGCGGGGCTTTACGCGAGTGAAGTTAGCGATGTGCACGTCTTGGGCTGCTACGTCCACGACAACGGCAGGTTCGATGTGGACACTGACGCCATGGGTCAGCATCCGGTGAATGTAGACCAGGGCATCTATTGGGCCGCCAGCGGTGGAACCAATCGCATTGCCAACTGCTTGCTCGAGCATAATCGGTCCGCTAACCTGCAGCTTTTTGCAGGCTCCGGCAAGATCACCGGCCTGACTATTGTTGAGAATACGATCGTCAAGGCGATGAACAGCGGGGTCATCATCGGAAAAGGGGCTGACGGAAACACATTTGCAAACAACATCGTTTTCATGAACAGCCAGCAGACCAACAATAAACAGATACGACTGGCAGACGATGCGAGCAACAATATCATTGACACGAATATTTCGTGGGGCAGAACCACCACTTCTGAAGGGGTGGACACATCAACGCTGACTGGATCTGGTAATGTCGTTCGAAATTTGATGGTTTTAGATCCCCGCTTCGTTGACTTTCCCGGTGGCAATTACCACCTGCGGCCCGGCAGTCCAGCGATTAACGTTTCTCTCTCTGAGGGCTCCGACAGTGCAGATATGGATGGGATGAGGCGACCTTCCCGGACCAGTTTGGGAGCTTACGAGTACA
>QHYM01000429.1 GCA_003223295.1 Acidobacteriota bacterium
CAAAAACAGTTTCGTGCGCGGCGACCTGGTGCGCGCCGTGGTGCAGGCGGGCTGGGACCTGAATGAAATGCGGTCCGCATCGGCAAGCCTGGAGGACATCTTCCTGCAACTGACAGGCGAGCAATCGGAAGCGTCGACGGAAAAACCAAAGGTGAAGGAAGCGGCACAATGAAAAATATCTGGATCATTTGCCAAAAGGAGCTGCGCAGTTATTTTGTTTCGCCCATCGGGTATGCCGTTATCGCTTTATTCGCGATTATCTTCGGACTCGGTTTCTACGTCGTGGCGCACGATTTCGTCCAATACATGTTCCGGGCACAAATGACGGGTGGCGGCGCGACGCTCAATGTAAATGAGCAGATCATCCGCCCGATCCTCGGCTTTGCCGGGACGGTGTCGTTGTTTCTGATCCCAATGATCACCATGCGGCTGTTTGCCGAAGAAAAGCGCAACGGGACAATAGAGCTGCTTCTGACTTCGCCAGTCGAGGATATCGGGATCGTCCTCGGCAAATGGTTCGGCGCACTGGTGCTGTATGTGTGCGCCTTGGGAACATCGCTGTTGGGCATGGCGTTGCTATTCGCGTGGGGAAAGCCCGACTGGAAGCCTGTCGTGGTGGCATACCTCGGCTTGATTTTGCAGGGCGCGTGCTTGCTCGCTCTTGGCACGTTTGTTTCCTTGCTGACCAGCAACCAGATCGTCGCCGGAGGGATCACTTTTTTCGGCAGCCTCATGCTGTACATGCTCAGCTGGTTCACCAACTTCGACGACTCGCGCTTTTCAAAAGTGCTGAACTACCTTTCGATTATTACGCACATGGAGAACTTCAGCAAAGGAATCGTGGATTTGAAAGACGTTGTTTTCTACCTCTCATTTATTTTCCTCGCGCTGTTTCTGATTCTGAGGCAGATGGAATCCCTGCGGTGGAGATCGTGATGGCACCGGCGTGGCTGAAAGCAAGACAGACCAAATACTCGGCTTTCGCGTTTTTGTACCTCGCGGTAGTCGTCGGAGTGCTGGTGTTTGCAAATGTTTTCGCAGACCGTTATGACAAGTCCTATGACTCCACTTCCAACAAACAATTCAGCCTGTCCGAGCAGACCATCAAGATCGTCAAAGGCCTTAAAACGGATACGCAGCTTACTTACTTTGGCTCCGATTTTAGCGCCGCGCGGGACACGCTAGATCGTTACTCCAGCCTTTCGCCGAAAGTACACGTGAATTACGTCGACCCAGAGCGAAAGCCTCAGGTTGCCGGGGCTGCCGGATTTCGCCCAGACTCCCCCGTGATTGTTGAAATCGGTTCGCGGCGGGAAGGGGCGAAGAGTCTGACGGAGGAGGAAATCACCGCCGCACTTATCCGCGCAGAGAAGACCGGCGAACGCACGGTGTGTATGCTGTCGGCCGCGGGCGAGCATTCCACAGACGATCAAGATGCGCGAGGATATTCGGACCTCAAGGCGCTCCTCGAACGGGAGAATTACAAGGTCCGCACGGAATCGCTCACGCCCGCTGCCAAGGCAACCGACAAGACGTTGACGCTGGGCCAACAGCAGAGCGCGCCGGCAGTGGAGATTTCAAAGGATTGCACGGTGCTGGTGATAGCCGGTCCAAAGAACGACTACCCCTCTCCCGTGGTGTCGGCAATCGAGAAATTCGTTGAAGGTGGCGGCAGAGCCCTCGTTCTTCTGGACACCCCCTTGCGACTGGGAAATGCGGAGCCGCCCACAGAGAACGAAGAGTTTGACAAACTACTGGCGAAATGGGGCGCCACTCCAGACAAAGACCTAGTCCTTGATCTGAGCGGCTACGGACAACTTCTCAACTTGGGCCCTGAGGTTCCCTTCATCCTCTCCTACGAATCACACGCGATCACACAACCGCTCACGCGGATTCCAACAGCCTATCCGTTAGCACGATCGCTGGAAACGAAGTCCACGGACAAGACGACGGTTACCAAGCTGGTGACGACCACAGACAACAGCATCGGTACGGATAGCATTGGCCCGCGAGGGGCGGTGGACCCTCGCAAGGGTAAGAAAGGCCCTCTGACTCTCGCTGCCGCAGGAACCTACAACGGTTCCCCTCAAGGGCGATTTGTCGTGGTGGGGACATCGCTTGCCGCGCAAAACAGCATTGTCGGTGCGCGGTCGTTGGGCAACCGAGACCTCCTGGTCAACATGGTGAATTGGCTTTCGTCGGACGAAGACCTCATTTCGATTCGCCCGAAATCACGCGAAGACCGGCCCGTGAATATGACCACGCAACGAATGCAGGCCACTTTCTGGCTCGGCGTTGTCGTTTTGCCCCTCCTTGTCGTGGGGACAGGTTTTTTCACCTGGTGGAAGAGGCGCTAAATTATGAAGCAGGGCAGACTCCTCGTTGCGGCTCTTCTCCTGGCAACTCTCGCCGGGCTGTTCTGGTGGTCGAACAAAAAGGAAGCTTCGGCAATGAAAGCGCCGCCGACGCCGGCCACCACGAAGATCCTGGAGGTGCCGCAGGACCAAATCCAGTCACTTACGATTGAGAAAGCTGGATCGGATAGCCTCCACGTTCGGCACGCTCAACGCAGATAAGCTCCTGGATGAGAAAGCCCCAAACCTCGAGCAATTCGGATTGACGAAGCCTTCGCTTTCCGTTACGGCGACGAAGCAGGACGGAAATACCGTAACGCTCTTGTTCGGAGACGAAACTCCAACCAACTCGGGCAGTTATGCCGAGCTAGCGGGGGACCCGCGGGTTTTCATTGTGGCGAGCTACCACAAATCCAGCCTGGACAAAACCGAGAACGACCTGCGCGACAAACGGTTGTTGACGTTCGATTCAGAGAAGCTGAGCCGGGTAGCGTTGACGGCCAAGAAAACAACTGTCGAGTTTGGGCGCAACAAAGATCAGTGGCAAATCCTGAAGCCGAAGCCGCTGCGGGCAGACCAGTCCGCGGTGGAAGATCTGGTTCGTTCACTTCACGATGCGAAAATGGAGCTGCGCGCGACTGACGATGAGAAAAAGTCATTGAGCGCGTTCAATGCAGGCACGGCTGTAGCTACGGCGAAACTGACCGATGTGGCCGGGACGCAAGAACTCCAGGTCCGCAAGAACAAGGACGACTATTACGCAAAGTCAAGCGCGGTTGAGGGCGTGTACAAGGTGTTGTCCTCGGTGGGGAGTTCGCTGGACAAGAGCCTGGACGACTTTCGAAACAAAAAGCTATTTGATTTCAGTTTTGCCGATCCGGACAAAATCGAACTTCATGACGGTGCGAAGAGCTACTTTCTGACCCGCAGCGGCTCGGATTGGTGGTCGAACGGGGTGAAAATGGATGAGGGCAATGTGGGCATATTGGTTGCGGACATCCGCGCGGTTACCGCGACAAAATTTCCGGACAACGGCTTTGCGACGCCTTCGATCGAGTTAACGGTCACGTCCGACAGCGGGAAGCGCGTCGAGAAAGTGCTCATCGCAAAGAATGGCGACCGCTATGTGGCGAAGCGCGAGAACGAACCTGCGCTTTATGAATTGGGCGCTTCCGCGATTACCGAACTTCAAAAGGCCGCTTTGGACCTGAAGCCGGCCCCCCCGCCCGCTCCAGCAGCCAAGAAGAAATAAACCCGGGTTCCGAAATCAAAAGCAGATCCCTCCGCCTCAGGCCGCGGTCCTCCGCGGCCTGAGGGTCGGGATGACCGTTGAGTGGACTGCCTTCCTGCCTTCCTGCGCGGTTGCGGATACTAGGTGCCTCCTCTAAACTGATTTCTTCTCATTTTACCCAGGAGTGAAATTGCGAACTTTTGTCCGAGTCTTTTCCTGGATTCTTGGGTTCCTTGTCATTTTTGCCGGCGGAGTCGCATGGTGGTTGGTCTATCGCCCACTGCCGCAACTCGATGGAAGCATTTCCCTCCCCGGGCTTCAGAAAGAAGTTGCCGTGGACCGCGACCGCTGGGGCGTGCCGCACATTCGCGCCGCGTCGGTGGAGGATCTTGCCGAGGCGCAAGGCTACGTCATGGCACAGGACCGGCTGTGGCAGATGGATTTGCTACGGCGCGTGGCGCGAGGTCAGCTTTCCGAGATTCTTGGAGAGAGGACTCTCCTCATTGACAAAGATTTCCGCACACTTGGATTCGGCCGGGCGGCGGACCGGGAAGCCACCACTCTTGAACCAGAGGCTGGCAAGATTCTCGCGGCGTACGCGCGCGGCGTGAACAAATTCATTGAGCAGCATGAGAGCAACCTTCCGCTGGAATTTTCGTTGCTTCGCTATAGGCCGCAACCGTGGAAGCCTGCGGACACGCTGGCGATCTCCGGGTACATGTATCGCACTCT
>QHYM01000430.1 GCA_003223295.1 Acidobacteriota bacterium
AATCGACTTGGCGCGCCAGATTTGCGCGGCATTGCGCGAAGCCGAAAGCCAAGGCGTCGTGCATCGAGATTTGAAGCCGGAAAACGTGATGCTGGACCAGTCCGGCACGATAAAGATTATGGATTTCGGTATTGCTCGATCAGTGAACCCCGGAAACACCCTTACCGGAGCCGTTTTGGGTACGCCTGCGTATATGGCTCCAGAACAGGCTGAGGGAAAGCGAGTTGACCACCGTGCGGATATTTATGCATTGGGACTAGTGATGTACGAGATGTTTACAGGGATTGCGGCTTTCGCTGCGGATACGCCTGTGGCGATCGCTCTCAAGCAAATTCGCGAAATGCCGGTACGGCCTCGGAAATTGGAACCGTCGCTGCCGCCCGCTCTTGAGAAGACCATTCTGAAATGCCTGGAGAAGAGTCCTGACCAGCGCTTCCAGGCGGTCGACGAATTGGACGCTGCCCTCGCCACCGTGTTGCCGGTGGGCGGCGTTATGGAGAATCCACCGGTTGAAACCCCGCGGCGGTCGTTTTTCTTAACGGCAGGGCCGCAAGAGCTGCCGTCAACTCCCCGCCACCTTGTGCGCACGTTACTGTCGCTAATCCAATTGCTGTACCTGGTCTTGTACTTGTTCGCTCTGTGGAAGTTGCACCGGCTGGAATATGTAGTCAGCCAGTTTCTTCCAGGCGGAGCCTGGCTGCTGGTTGCTTTGATCGTACTGGTCGCCGTTGTCGGAATCGCTGTACGGCTTTACGTCCTCACAGCACTGGCGTTTGACTACAGAGGACTAGGGGAGGATTTTCACCGAATGTTTCTGCTCTTCCTGATTGTCGACGAGGTGTGGGCCCTTTCGCCTCTCCTGGTGGCGTATAAGATCGGTATGGGACTGGCCATCGCAGCGACAGTGGCTCTGGCCTTCTTGCCTTTTTCGCAACGGACATTAATGCGTATGGGTTACAGATCCCAAACCTAAGCGTTTCGCTGGTGTTTTTTCAAGCGTCCTGTGGACAGTTGGGAATGAGTCCGCGTGGTTGTCATAAATGCATCCATTCTATTGTTTACTGGCAGTTTCTCTCTGAATCCGACCATCGGGGAGATGCGGATGTCGCAGAACACCATGATCCTTGGACAGCCTATGTCGCGCACCAGGGCTCAGATTAAAAAAGCAGAGCACGAGGTACTCCTACTCTCCTCTTTTTGGCTCTGGCTGACTACGCGGCCTTCTTCTGCTGTGCCTTCAGCTTTGCCCAGCGCGCCCGTTGCGTCGCAGCAATCTTCCTCCGGGCTGCTGCCGACATAGTTCGTTTGCCGGGGTTCACCGTGCTAGGTTGACCTTTCGCAGAATTCTCCGCTCGCAGTCTTGCCCACCGCGCCTTCTGCGCGAGCGAAACTTTCCTCCGCGCCGCTGCGGACAGAGTCCGACGCGGCCCACCCGCTCCGCCTCGCACGGACGAAGTCCTACTTACTCCCGCTAGTGGCGCTAAGGCGCCAATAGCCTGGTCCAAACGGTCTCGCTGCTGCTGAAGCTCCTTCACCATCTCGGCGATATTCGCCATCAGATCCCCCTCACGTGTATTTGCACCGTGCCTATAAAATAGGCCGCTCCATACTACACACTGGGCCGACCTATTGGAAATGAGCGCCACACCATCCGTTGACAACCTCTGCCACCCACCTATACTGAAAGTACAAGCCTCTCTAACCTGCCTTCCATGCCTAAATCAACACCCACACATCCTAAAAAAGAGCAATCGTCCATAATTCCGCAGATCGAAAAACTGTTGGTGGAGCAAACATCCGTTATTTTGCAGGCGGTGGATGAGAAACTCTCCGCTCAGGACAAACGGATTGAAGAGGGCTTTGCCGCTCAGGACAAACGGATGGAGCAACAGTTCATCGCACAAGAAATCAGAATCCTTGCCGCCGTCGACAAACGCCTGGCGAAGACGGAAGAACGCTTTGCAAAGAGTCTGGATGAACTGACCAAGACTATCGACAAGTTCCTGAAGCGCCTTACAGACATCGAGGAGGAATTCACCTTCATGAAA
>QHYM01000431.1 GCA_003223295.1 Acidobacteriota bacterium
CAAGACGATTCCCATCGTTATGATGGGCGGTGGGCTCGATCCTGTCGAAGCAGGCCTGGTTGAAAGCCTTGCCCGTCCCGGCGGCAACGTCACCGGCCTTACTCTCCTTTCCACAGAACTAGGCGGTAAGCGGCTGGAGCTGTTCAAAGAAGCGGTTCCCAAACTTGCCCGTGTTGCGGTTCTCTACGATCCGGCCAATCCGCCCAGTGTACTCGAGGTGAAAGAGGTTCTCCCAGTCTCGGCGCGTGCGCTGGGATTGACTATTCAGCCTTGGGAGGTACGAGCTGCGGACGGTTTCGAGAAGGTATTCGCAGCGCTAAACAAGCAGCGCCCGGATGGACTCTACGTGGTCGCTGGTCCGGTAATGAATGCTAACCAAAAACGGATCGCGGGCTTGGCGTTAAAGAGCCGCTTACCGTCGGTCGGCAACAGAGGATATGTAGATGCCGGCGGGCTCATGTCCTACGGGGCGGACGAAGCGAACAGCTACCGGCGCGTCGCATATTACGTGGACAAGATTCTGAAAGGTGCAAAGCCTGCCGATCTGCCTGTCGAACAACCGACGAAGTTCGAGTTGGTGATCAATCTGAAGACAGCGAAGCAGATCGGCCTGACGATTCCGCCGGAGCTGCTCGCCCGGGCGGATAAAGTGATCAAGTGATTTCGGATTGCGGAATTCGGATTGCGGATTGAGGAGAAGAAAATGGAATCAGTTAGGATCGAATCTCATTGTCGAAAGATTCTAAAGTCCGCACTCCGCGATCACAAATCCGCAATCATGTTGGGCGCCGTGCTCTTTGCGCTTTGCGTTCCCGCCAACGCGCAGCAGGCGGCGAAGGATTCCTGACTGCGGCCTACCTTGCCGCTATCGACTGTGGAGCATCAGGACCGGGAGATCACGTGAGATTGGCTTCGATTGTGGCGACTTCTTGTAAGACGAGCCACTCCTCCGGTGTAAGCACGGCGATCTGCGAGGTATCAAAGTCTTTTTTGTTTCGTGTGATGAGATGATTTGCAGAGATCGATTCAGCGCTGGCGAGTTGAATGTTGTCTTCAAAGTCGGGCCCTACCGAGGCGAGCGCGTGGTCGAGGATCGTTTGGCCCAACTCGACCAGGTGAAGCCCCTTCAAGATCGCTTGCGCATCAGCTCTGGCAATAGCTTCGTCAGCTACTCGCCGCCGGAAGAAATAAAGCAAGGGAAGAGTCAAAGCAGATGTCCAGCTCTCGATTTCTTTCGACTTACGCGCCAAGTTGAGCACGCGGAGACTACCGGTCCAACCACTCCGCTTCGTCATCACGTCAATAAAGACATTGACGTCGATGAAAATCTTCAATCCGTCAATCTCCGTGCGATAATCCCGCGAATAAGGGCTTTGTCCTCCTTGATGGGATTTTCCGGATGGATACCGACAAGGGTAAGAAGATCAGGATCGATTGGCACATTGGGGCAGCGCTTTGACAACTCGTCGCGGTCGGTCTCGCCTTGTCGCCGGATCGCTTCAGCCCGCTCTTTTTGTTCAAGGAGTGAATGCAACCGTCGCTCGAGGGCTCGCAACGTGGCGATGTCTTCGTCGCGCACGAGCTTGAGCAACTCGTCCAGTTGTTCAGGTGTTTTCGCCATGATGAGTAGGATTATAGTCGGCGGCGTGAGCCACGGTCAAGCCAGTGAGAAAGTGGACAGACTGAAGGGACGCGAGACGTCGAAACTTGTGAGAAAGAACCTTATCCGTCTTGCGCTTAGCGCTATGCTCTTTGCGCTTTGCGGTTCCGTCGACGCGCAGCAGGCAAGGAACGTCCCCCGGATAGGACACCTAAATGCTCCGTCCCTTTCCGCTCTCGCGGCCCGCACCGAGGCGTTCCGGCAGGGTCTGCGGGAGCTTGGGTACTTGGAAAGGAAAAGCATCGTCATTGAATATCGATATGCAGAGGGAAAACTAGATCGCCTCCCCGCGCTCGCAGCCGAGCTGGTCCGTCTCAAGGTCGACATCATCGTCTCGACTGGTCCGACAGTAACCCGTGCTGCCAAGGAAGCAACTTCTACGATTCCCATTGTCATGGCGTTTGATACTGACCCTGTTGGCAATGGGTTCGTCGCCAGCCTTGCGCGACCTGGCGGGAACATTACTGGATTGTCCAGCCTTACCCCGGAGATAAGCGGCAAACAACTGGAGCTACTGAAGGAGATCGTTCCCAGGCTCTCCCGCGTGGCCGTCTTCGGGACTTCAACCACGCCAGGCAGCGCGCAAGCGTTAAGAGAGATGGAACGCGCCGCAGGGGCGTTCGGGGTGAAGCTTCAATACCTGGACGTACTAGATCCCAAGGATATTGAGACCGCATTCCGAGCCGCAAGCAAGGGGCGTGTTGACGCAGTCCTCGCGTTGACGAGCGGCGTCTTCGCTGATCACCGAACAGAGATTGCAGAACTCGCGATAAAGAGCCGGCTTCCGGCGATATACTTCAGGTCAGAATTTGTCGAAGACGGGGGGCTTATGGCCTACGGCGTGAGCATTACTGGCTTGGACCGGCGCGCCGCGACTTACGTGGACAAGATTTTGAAAGGCGCCAAGCCCGCCGATCTCCCGGTAGAACAGCCGAAGAAGTTCGAGCTCATCATCAACCTAAAAGCCGCCAAGCAGATCGCCCTGACGATCCCGCCGAATGTGCTGGCAAGAGCGGACAGAGTTATAAAATAACAATTTTGAATTTTGAGTGTTGAGTTATGAATCTAAAATCTAAAACCTGTCCTGAGCTGAGTCGAAGGATCGAAAATCCAAAATGGGCGGGGATCTTCGCTATCGCGCTCACATTCGCCTTCGGTGGAGTTGTGGCTCAGGCGCAGCAGGCGAAGGTTGTTCGGATCGGTTTCCTGGGTCCCACCTCCGCTGCCAGCAACGCAGGCCGGATGGAAGCGCTGCGGGCGGGCCTGCGTGACTTGGGTTATCTGGAGGGTAAGAATCTCGTCATCGAGTCTCGTTGGGCCGAGGGAAAGTTCGATCGCCTCCCCGAGTTGGCAGCCGAACTGGTTCGCCTCAACGTTGACGTCATCCTGACCACTGGGACACCGGGAATCCGTGCGGCCAAAAATGCCACCACGACGATTCCTATCGTCATGGTAACCAGCGGCGACCCTGTTGGCTTTGGTTTCGTCGCCAGCCTCGCGCAGCCGGGAGGGAATATCACCGGATCGAGCACGTTTGGCCCGGAACTCAGTGCGAAACGGCTCGAGCTGCTTAAGGAGACCTTGCCGCGCACACAGCGAGTCGCTGTCCTCTTCAATCCGGACAATTCCATAAACGACCGGAACCTTCCGGCAATGGAGCAGACAGCGAAATTGCTTAAGATAAGGCTTCAACGATTCGAAGTGCGCGGAGCCGAGGAGTTCAAAAATGCTTTTGCAGCGATGACCAAGCAACGCGTTGATGCCGTCGCACTCCCTGAGGATGATTTTCTTAACGCCAATCAAAACGAGGTTGCGGAGCTCGTAGCAAAACAGCGGCTGCCCTCCATCTGACGCGCGGACTTCGCCGAAGCCGGCGGCCTGATCGGTTATGCGGTGAACTTCTTCGATCTGTACCGCCGAGCGGCTATCTTTGTCGACAAGATTCTGAAAGGGGCAAAGCCAGCCGACCTCCCCGTGCAGCAGCCGACGAAGTTCGAGTTTGTGATCAATCTGAAAACCGCTAAGCAGATCGGCCTGACGATTCCGCCGAACGTGCTGGCGGGGGCGGACAAGGTGATCAGATGACAGCGATCAGAAATCAGAAGTCAGAGGTCAGCTCAAACGACGGGTAAAAAGTCTATGACTAAAAAAATCATGCTCTTTGCTCTGTGCTCCCTGCTCCTTGCTTCTCGCTTTCCCGCCAACGCGCAGCAGCCAACGAAAGTCCCCCGGATAGGATACCTAACTGCTAGCTCCCTTTCCGCTAACGCGGCCCGCATCGAGGCATTCCGGCAGGGTCTGCGCGAGCTTGGGTACCTAGAGGGGAAAAACATTGTCATTGAGTATCGACATGCAGAGGGAAAATTCGATCGCCTTCCCGCGCTCGCGGCCGAGCTAGTGCGTCTCAAGGTCGACGTCATCGTTACGGCGGGTCCGACATCAACCCGTCCCGCCAAGGAAGCAACTGTTACGATTTCCATTGTCATGGCGTTCGATAATGATCCTGTTGGGAGTCCCAAAATCTCCCGCGTGGCCGTCCTCGGGACTTCGACCACCCCGGGCACTGCACAAGAGTTAAAAGAGGCCGAACTCGCCGCTGGGGCGTTTGGTGCGAAGCTTCAATACTTAAACGTACTAGATCCCAAGGATATTGAGACTGCATTCCGAGCCGCAGGCAAGGGGCGTGCTGACGCGGTCCTTGTGCTGACGAGCGGCGTCTTCAATTCTCAGCGAAAACAGATTGTAGAACTCGCAGTAAAGAACCGGCTCCCGGCAATATACAACGCGGCAGAATGGGTGGAAGGCGGAGGGCTTATGAGCTACGGCGTGAGCGTTACGGACTTGTACCGACGTGCTGCGACGTACGTGGACAAAATCCTGAAGGGAGCCAAGCCGGCGGATTTGCCGGTGCAGCAGCCAACGAAGTTCGAGTTGGTTATCAATCTCAAGACCGCCAAGCAGATCGGCGTGACGATTCCGCCGAACGTGCTGGCTAGAGCGGATAAAGTAATTAAGTGAAAACCAGGCGCAGCGCACGAGGCGTCATATAGTAGAAGGAGAAAAATCCATGAAAAAAGGAACTTTCACATTATTCATCTTGGCCACACTTCTTCTTGCTCCGGTCTATTTGGCCCACGCGCAGAAACAAGCGACGACTCCACGGATTGGTGTTTTACTACTCGGTGCGCCTCCCAACGCCAACCTCGATGCATTCATTCAGGGGCTTCGGGAACTCGGCAACATTGAGGGGAAGAACATTCTTATTGAGTACCGCTTTGCGGAGGGAAAGGCAGATCGTCTTCCTGAGCTCGCAATGGAACTGGTCCGACTGAAGGTCGACGCGATCTTTACCGCGGGTACGCCAGCTATTTTCGCTCTTAAGCAAGCGACTAAAACAATCCCCATCGTTTTCTTCAGCGCTAGCGATCCGATTGGAACCGGTGTTTTCGCTAGTCTCGCCCACCCGGGCGGTAACATCACTGGCATTTCCGCCCTAGCCTCGGACCTATGGCCCAAGCGGCTAGAGCTGCTTAAGGAAATCTTTCCCAAGCTCTCAAGGGTGGCCATGGTTTGGAATAAGGGCAATGCCGGCATGAACCTCGAAGCGAAAGCGACCCAAGAGGTGGCAGGACCCTTGGGCGTAACGTTGCAAGATCGAGGAGTGATAGACGCTAATGAGCTCGATGTGGTTTTTGCAGTGATGACTAAAGATCGACCAGACGGGTTCCTCGCGTTAATGGATCCAGTCCTCAATTCTTACCGCAAGCGTATTCGAGATTTTTTAGCAGAAAATCGGTTGCCGGCGATGTTCGAAAATAAAGATTGGGTCGAAGCTGGCGGTCTTATATCGTATGGGGCCAGCTATTCTGACGCGCACCGGCGCGCCGCCACTTTAATGGACAAGATCCTCAAAGGGGCCAAACCGGCTGACATACCCGTCGAGCAACCCACGAGGTTTGAGCTGTTCATTAATTTAAAGACAGCCAAACAGATCGGCGTAACGATTCCGCAGACGGTGCTGTACCGGGCGGATAGGTAATCAGATGACAGTTGCCAGTGGTCAGCTATCAGTCGTCAGCAAAAATGCTGGAGCGAAAACGATGAGCAG
>QHYM01000162.1 GCA_003223295.1 Acidobacteriota bacterium
ACTCAACAAAGGGTCGAAAGAGTAGCTGGCTAAAAGCACGTCGGGCAGGCCTTCGAGGCGTTGCTGCAGTTGAGAATAGAGGCCATGAATTTGCGCATCTGTATACCCGTTGAGGGTCGGATCGATTGAAAAGAGCAGAACATTCTGGGTATCAAAGCCGGGCTTGATGCTTTTTAGATTTTCGAGTGTGCGCACCAGCAAACCAGCGCCCGATAGTGCCAGAATAGCGAGCGCTACCTGAGCGACCACGAGGCCGCTACCTAGATTCAGCCATTGCCTAGTTGATGCGCCGGTCGCAAGCGCCGCAGGACTTTCTTTGAGCGCAGGCGTCAAATCCAGGCGCATGCCACGAAACGCGGGCGCGAGGCCGAACAAAATTCCCGTGAAAACGGAAGCCGCCACAGTGAACACGAGAACTCGCAGATCCAGTTGTGCAGCCAAATGCGACGGCCATAATCCTCCGCGAGACATGAACGCCACAAGCGACTGTACGCTCCAGTAGGCAAGCAGAATTCCTGATGTGCCGCCAGCCAAAGAGAGGAGCAGGCTTTCGGTGAGCAATTGCCGCGCAATTCTCGCCCGCCCCGCGCCCAGGGCTAGCCGCACCGCCAGTTCTCTCTGTCGTGTAGCGGACCGCGCCAGCATCAGCCCGGCAACATTGGCGCACGCAACCAGTAAGACCAAGGCGACCGCAGTCATTAGAATTGTTAGGGGCGTGGAAAAGCGATCGTGCAGTCCCGTGATGACCTGCGCCGCAGGGATGAGAACCAGCCGCGGCGAATCTTCGGACTTGAAGAATTTCTTGGTCGTGTCCAGGACATCGTTGTGGAAGAAGGCGTCGGCGGCCGCTTGTGCCGTATTTAGGGGAATCTCTGGCTTGAGGCGTGCAATAAGATAGACCCACCAGTTGTCGTCGCCTGCCCGGAGCGACGGTTTGTCGCCGCCCATAGTTCCATTCAAGTTTTCTCCAAGTTGCGGCTGGAGCGATAAAGGGAGCCACATCGGGCGAGCTGTGGCCGGATCCAAGCTAGGGAATCCTTTCGCCGCGATGCCCACAATCGTCACGGGGACATTGTTCAGCCATACTGTTCTTCCAACAGCCGCGGGATCGCCACCAAAAGCGCTTTGCCAGAAACCATAAGACAGGACCGCGGTGGGCGGCGCTCCCGGCACGTCGTCGGCAGGACCGAACGTCCGTCCTAATGCTGCCCCGACTCCAAGCGCGTCAAAAAACTCTCCAGAGACCAGTTCTCCGTGCACAAACCTGGCCGGACCATTGCCTCTCAGGTTGAGCCCCACGTCGCCGCCTAAGGCAGTGACGCTGGAGAATGCGTCCTGGAGCGCCCGAAATTGGTGGAACATTGGATAGGAAAACGAGCAGCCGTGCTCGCCAGTTGCGCCTGTGTTCGATGAGCGGCAGGACATGTAGCTGTAATATCCCTTGGTGTTCGGGGAATTGTGGGCGGTCCATTGGAAGACCACGAGCCGCTGCGGATCGCGCGCCGGGAGCGAACGAAGCAAGACTGCGTCAATCAGGCTGAAAATGGCAGTGTTCGTGCCAATGCCGAGGGCGAGGGTGAGAACAGCGACGACGGTGAACCCCGGCGACTTTGCCAGCAGCCGCAAGCCATAGCGCAAATCCTGCCAAAGCGTCTGCACGCATACACTCCCTGAAAGATCTACTCAGAGCCGTCAACGAATAACGGGCCGTGATCCCTACGGATTATAGACAAGAAAAACTAACAAAGTCTGGTAAACGTTGCGGTAACCGGGGAAGTGGTTCCGTGAACATCCGGATCCTGAGAGGTCTCGACGAAGTCGAAGAAATCCCGTACGAACGATGCCCCAGCCGCGCTACGAGCTCAGGTCTAGTATATTCACGAGGTCACGTCGGCTTGCCATCCGCGCCGCGAAATTTGAGCCCGAAGCCGACCGCGCGACTTGGACAGCGAGTGAGTTACACTGTGACGGAATCTCGGAGGTCGAGAAAAACGAGGGGCCATTAAGGGGCCGATAAGGATTCCTTTGCATTCCCAATTGTCAATGCCTTAGCGTTCCCCAGCATTCCTTCTAAGTCCTTGAAATTCCGCCCGGTAGTATTTTCGATCCCCACCGCCCCTACCAGAATCCCAATGTTTTGATAGGTTTCTCGGGCCAACAGATACCCGAAGTACCGAAAGGTACCTCATGATTGGGAAAGTACCGATTCAATCTGGTCCATCGCCTCGCGCTGGTCGTTCCCCAGAAGGTGCCCCATAGATTCTAAGAGGGTAGTCGCCGGGTCTGCCTGCCTCAGCCAGCCGCTGGGCTATCGCTTCCCCCGCCGATTGCCGGGCATGTGGTTGTAGTTCAAGACCGGGCTTGACTGCATTAACAAGGCCTGTCAAAACCAGCGGAGATTCACATGGTCGGTGAGAAACCCAGGCCGATCCACGAATGCTCGATACATACCCCCGTTGTAAAGCCCTGAGAGGACTTTGCAATCACCCTCGCAAGGCATTTCGGACCGTTGCCCCGTCTGAACGTTGTGAACCACGAAACTGACTACGACAAGCGCGACCGCGCAGTTATTAAACACCTCGGGACTTGTGCGCCCCGAATCTATTTCGAAGCGAGCGCCTGCAGCAATTCCTCATGCATCTTTGCAATCCGGAGCCGAGCATCATTGCTTTGTCGGACACTCAGAACCAAGATCCGTTCCACCTCAGCGAGGTTGCGAAGTCTGGATTCCAAATCATCGATTTGCGGCTTTGCCTCGTTCGGAGGATGACGCAATGCCGCCTGCGCCGCCAACATGTATTCCTCCCACGCGCGAATCTGGTCATCAGTCTCCGTCGTGCCTGGGGCTGCAGGCAGCCCTCGTGTCGCCCGTAATTCTTGGAGATGAAGGTCTCCAATCGCAAATTCCACGCCCCATGCCGCTGCCCAGTCGAAGCCGTCTTCCGGCATCGCTTTCACGGCTGCAGACAGCTCTGCTTTCTGCTTTTCGCTTAATTTTCCATGAAGGGCGCTATCGCGAAGCGGCTGCAGGTTATCTAGAATCATCCATTGGGCCTGTGCCTACCGAAAACCTCGTCCTGGCTCCCGCAGAGCATATGTATGTTACACAGCCTCTTTTGCATCTTGTTGATTTCAAATGTGCTTCTAAGTTTTGGCGAGGGCACAGGGGTGGGATACAGGTCCACCAGTCTGGCCCTATCGAGTTGTGCCCTCAATCTCGTATGCAGTCAACGCGCCTGCCTACGTCATCTCCTGGCCAATCCTGAAGCTACTTCATTTACGCACGTATTCGCTTCAATACGCAGTCTGGTTTCCCGCGATTTTGGTTTTGTGGTGGTGGGTCGGCACGCATATTGACTTCGGTTTTCTCGGCCCAGGAAGCCGTTCCTGGCCAAGGCTGAAAGCCGGGATTCTATTTATCGCTAGTGCGGTCCTTGTTTTTCTGGCGTTCCAGGTTTGCCTCGGAGAATACCGGTGGGTCCGAGACTATTGGAGGGACCACCCACCAATCTATGCGATTCTCCTTCTCGGTGCGATTGGGTCGACAGTATGGTGTCTTTTTTTCGCTAGTGTTTTTGCTCGGGCAGCCATCCATTTCGTTCGGCATGAAATGGCTCCATCAAAATTCAACCCGGTCACTTATCGCGCTTTCTTATTTTGTGCCACGATACTCGGTCTTAACGTCGCGGGAATTTCGTATCTTGACCACGTTATCAGCCCTACGCCCAATCCAAACTATTGTGAAACGGACAGGCTGTACCGATTAGGTTGCGTCCACGGGACCTTAACGGATGAGAACGAAAGACCAGTCGCCCACATCGAAGTGAATCTAATTCCTACGTTCAAGTCTGGAGATGCCCGAAGGTTTGGAACTAAGAGCGAATGGACAGACAAACAAGGACGGTACAACTTCAATCGTACTGATTCTGGCGAATATAGTCTGGCAGTAAATCCATTCGAGTCGTCGCCCGGACCTGCCAAAGAAACGCCGTACGAAACACGCTACTACTGGCAGGCGGATGATGAATCTGGCGCCGAACGAGTCACCGTGACTCAGCCCTCGGCGACCAATCTACCTCCCTTTAGGCTGCGCAGCTCAAAGTTCACAACAATTGAGGTCATGGTCGAATGGGAGGACGGGTCGCGCCCAATGCGTAGCGACATTTTCGTCCAAAACACGCGTTACTGGGGTCTGGTTGGAGGTTTTGAGGAGATAGAAAACGGCGTCGGAAAAATAGATTTGGCGCAAGGGTTCGAGTACGTGGCAAACGCGCAGGCGGAGTGTGCGGGTCGTGACGGTCCAGAACAACGACTGGCCACGCCGAGTGAAAAGTTCAGGGTCGCTGATGGCCAGACACAAATCAAGCTGCGTCTTCTCCTTCTCGGTTCACCTTGCGTACTCAGGGAAGTTCACTAAGTGCCTTCCGATTTGACGACTCATCGGGTACTAGCAAAGTAGTTCGGTGGGAGCTGGGCACCAAACCTCTCGGCATGTGTGGGTCGCCGGAACGCATCGAACTGCCGATAATGGCTCTGCACCTTTGGCTTGCCATCTGGCCTACCGCTGCCGCCATATCGCCAACAATGAGAATGACCTTTCAGAATACTGGAACTCTATTTCTCAGTTTTTCCATTCAAGGTTGTCATGCATAGTCGAACTCGTTAAAGATAATGGACTTACTTTTATACAGTTTTGGTTGATTGAGTGCCGCAATTTTCATGCTCTGGACTTGTCGCGGAGAGGTGGGTCAAGCCTCTCTGTGTGGTTAGCTGAAGACTTCCCGGAGATCTGTCCCCCAATTCCGGCTGCAGAGATTTGCCGCTTTTACGCAGGAGGATTCCAGCTTGACCGCGCCCACTCTTTGTTTTAGCACTGCACTCCGCTCAATGTACCGCGCGAAGCGCCTGGCGGTCATAGCCACGATGACCATGTTCTCGCTGGCGTGTGTCCCGTCCGCTGCAGCCCAGGCCAGCACACAGGGGCAATGGCGAACACTGCCGAACCTAATGCCCATCAATCCGGTGCACTCGGCGCTGCTGCACAACGGCAAGGTGCTAATCGTCTCGGGGTCGGGCAACGTGGCTGGGAACGCGAACTTCCAGGCAGGAATTTTTGATCCGGCGACGGGGTCGGTGACGACGCAGCCTGTGAACTGGGACATGTTCTGCAACGGCATGGTGGTTCTTTCGGATGGGCGGGCTTTCGTCAACGGGGGCACGCTGCAGTACGACCCGTTCCATGGACAGTTGGTCAGTGCGGTTTATGATCCAGCTACCGGTCAGTTTACAAATATCCAGAATATGGCACACGGTCGTTGGTATCCCACGGTCACTAGTCTCTCTAACGGTACGATCATGACGTTTTCAGGCCTGGATGAAAACGGCAATACGAATTCCACGATTGAGATCTATACCATTGGCTCAGGTTGGAGCACCGCTTTCGGCTCTCCCTTCACCCCGCCTCTCTATCCCCGCATGCATCTCCTTCCCAGTGGTAAAGTGTTCTATTCTGGTTCGACCACCAGCTCGCGCTACTTTGATCCTTCCGCACACACTTGGTCGAGTGTTGTCGCCACAACGAATTACAGCGGCACGCGCACGTACGGCACTTCCGTGCTGCTCCCGCTGACTCCGGCCAACAACTACAAGCCCGTGGTCATAATTATGGGTGGGGGAAATCCTGCTACGAACACCACGGAGCTGATTGATCTGTCGGCGGCGACGCCCAAATGGACATTTGGACCGAACATGTCGCAGCCGCGCATCGAGATGAACGCGACGATCCTGCCAAACGGCAAAGTGGTCGCCTTGGGCGGCTCTCTCAACGACGAAGACACGACGACCGCGAGCCTGAATGCTGACCTTTATGACCCGGCGACGAACACCTTCAGCTCTGCGGGGCAGAACGCTTTTGCACGCCTCTACCACTCGAATTCGCTTTTGCTTCCCGATGCGACGGTCCTATTCATTGGCGGAAACCCCACCCGCGGGACGTACGAGCAGCATATCGAGATCTATAGTCCGGCCTATCTGTTTAACCCGGATGGCAGTTCCGCTACGCGTCCGTCTATCACGGGAGTACCTTCGACCGGCATTGGCTACGGTTCTGCGTTTCAAGTGCAGACGCCCGATGCCGCAAACATTTCTTCTGTGGTGCTCATGCGCGCGGGCGCACCGACGCATGCGTTTGACATGGAGCAGCGCCTCGTGGCGCTGTCGTTCTCGGCGGGAAGCGGAGTGCTCAACGTTACCGCACCGCCCAACGGGAATATCGCTCCGCAGGGGTACTACATGCTGTTCCTGTTGAATGCCTCCGGTGTACCTTCGGTGGCGCAGTTTGTTCAGTTGACTCCAGCTCCCGCGGACGTTCCTCCCACCGGCGTCATTTCGAATCCTTTGAGCAATGTGACAATTACCGCGGGACAATCGGTCTTTTTCGACGGATCGGGCAGCAGCGATCCCGATGGAACGATTTCCGCCTATTCCTGGACTTTCCCTGGCGGAAGCCCCAGCACGAGTTCGCTCGCCACTCCTGGCAACGTGATTTATTCTTCGGCGGGGTCTTTTTCTGCGACTCTTACGGTAACCGACAATGCTGGCTTGACCGACCCCACTCCCCCGACACGAACGATTACCGTGAATCCTGTGCCGAACTTTTCCGTTTCCGCTTCACCGTCCTCACAATCCACAGCGCAAGGCGGTAAGGCGGCGTACACGGTGTCCATCAGCGCATTGAATGGCTTCACCGACACGGTCAATTTCTCTGCAAGCGGCTTGCCTTCAGGCGCTTCTGCCTCCTTCGTGCCGGCTTCCGTCACGGGATCAGGGTCGGCGGCGCTGACCGTCACAACTTCGGCCAGCACCCCGGTTGGGAGTTACACGCTCAGCATTACTGGTGCCACCGCAACGCTGAGTCATTCGGTCAACGTGACGCTGAACGTCAACTCTACAGGAGATTTTGCTCTATCGGCTTCGCCGACGACGTTGCAGATCTCGCGAGGAGGGAACGGGTCGGATACTGTCAACGTCACGGCGCTCCAAGGTTTTACCAGCGCAGTTTCTCTCAGCCTTGGCGGCTTGCCAGCCCGCACTTCCGCGTCCTGGAGTCCCTCCACCGTGACGGGCTCTGGTTCTTCTGTCTTGACTATCCGTGTGAACAAGCCGGCGCGATCCGGCACCTACAACCTGACGATTACGGGCACGTCCGGCACCTTAGTCCATTCGATACCACTGACACTCGTGGTGCAGTAAACTTCGTCTCCAGGAATTCTCCGAGCACAGGGCGCTCCCTTCGGGAGTACTCTGAGCAATCGAAAATACTTCGTGCTCGACGAAAGCTCCCGCACGAGAAAAAGGAATGGAACCATGCGCATTCGTCGAAGGGAGTTGTTGCGGCAGTTCGGCGTGGCCGGAGCTGCCACGGCGTTCCTTCCTCCCTTTGCCAAATCGGCCCCCTCAGTGGCGGATTCGCCCACGCGCATGGTCCGGCTCAATCGCAATGAAAGTGCGTATGGCCCCTGCGAAAGGGCCAAAGCTGCTTTCCAGGACGCGTTCACGGAAGTCAACCGCTATCCAAGCGAGGATGTCGAAAATCTTCGCTCGGCGGTGGCTGTGCTGCACGGAGTGCAGCCAGAAGACATCACGCTTGGCTGCGGCTCGACCGAAATTATGCGCATGGCCGCGGAAGCTTTTCTGGGGCCTGGCAAAACCCTAGTTACGGCGTCCCCGACCTTCGACTTCATTGCGCACGCCGCGCGGCTCGTTCGTGCGGAGGTGCGCAGCACGACGCTCACGCGCGATTATGCGCATGACCTCGGTGCCATGCTGACAGCAACCGACACCACCACCGGTCTCCTATACATCTGCAATCCCAACAACCCGACTGGCACGCTGACTCCAAGGTCCGACCTTGAAGCCTTTCTCCCCAAAGTTCGGTCTGGTGTTTCGGTGCTCATTGACGAGGCGTATCAAGACTACGTGACGCCCACCGGGACCTATGCCTCGTTGGCCGCACGCGCTGCGGGTGATCCACGGCTCATTGTAACGCGGACTTTTTCCAAAGTTTATGGCCTAGCAGGGCTTCGTGTGGGCTATGCTGTCTCCTCGGCGGAAACAGCCAAGCAGTTGGCCGCGCGGCGTCTGAATATGGATGTGAACGTCGTTGCGGCCCGCGTGGCGCTTGCCGCCCTCTCCGATGCGGCTCACGTGAAAGGAATTGCCACCCTTAACTCGAACGATCGCCAGGAATTCTTCAATCAAGTGAATGCGCGCATGCTGCGATGTCTCGATTCGCAAACCAATTTTGTGTTGTTAAGGACTGGCACGTCCGGCAAGGAAGTGGCGGGGTCGCTGCGCGCAAAGGGTGTGCTGGTCAGCGCCGGCTATCCGTCTTTCGAAAAATACATCCGGGTATCGTTGGGACTTCCGGAAGAGATGCAGGCGTTTTGGCGTGCCTGGGATGCCTTCATGCCACATCATCCCATGTAATAGCGCGTTTCCTGCGGAATCTGCTACCACACAATTTTTCGTCAAAGTAAATCGCTGTGCCTCGCCAAAACTAGAAGCACATTTGAAATCAACAAGATGCAAAGTTGCTGTGTAACATGCTACATGGGCTCTGCGGGAGCCGTAATAGGCCAAACGGCGTACCGCCCCGGATATTCTGACCACCAGCTAAGTCCAGAAATTATTTGCGCATTTGCGCTTTAGAGAGCGGACCCTGGTGTTGTTGGCCGTAACTACTGGTCTGCGAAGGAGCGAGCTATTCGCACGAATCCCACGCCTTGCGGAATTCGCTAGAATAAAGACCTAAAGACCAACTCTTCGGGTCTCATAACGCCGAAAGCCGGATGGAGCATCCGGCTTTCGCAAAGCAAAGTAGTTTGGTGGACGAGACCGGGATCGAACCGGCGACCTCCTCATTGCGAACGGGGAATCACTAAAGCTAAGACGCGTCGCCACAATCAGTTAGCTTTTTG
>QHYM01000100.1 GCA_003223295.1 Acidobacteriota bacterium
GCTGTTGTCGTGCTAAAGTCGGGTTCTCCCACGCATGAAACGAGCAAGAGCCATCGTGCTGCTTCTCCTTGTTGGGGGCTGCTCTTTCTTCGTTGCTTATAGGCTCTCGCACTCTCCGCAAACTTTCGAATCCCAAGGGTCGCCACAAACAAGCCAGTGTGACCAAACTCTGTGGCAATACGTCTACCATCCGGCACGGCTCCAAGTCTTGGACCCGTGCATTTCGGTTACAGGCACTGTGGAGGAGGTCCGCAAAGAAGCCGACGGCGATGTTCACATTCTGTTTCGCTTGGACCAACAGTATGAATCGCTCTTAAACGAGAAGAACATTTCAAGGCAGCAAGGCGATCTAGTTCTTGAACCGATATGTCAGGGCAAAGTTAGGCAGGCTGACGCCGAGGAACCCTGCAGCCGCTACAACGGTCCTTATTTTGAGCCGCAGATCGGCCAACGCTATCTAGTCTCCGGTGCCTATGTCCACGACGCGGACCACGGATGGAACGAATTACACCCTGTCAATTCTATGCAGCCAGTCCAATGAGAAAGAAACGCAACTGCGACCATACCACGACGCAACGCGAGTCCGCTGAGTTCCTTGCCAAAAAGAAAAGCCGACTTCATCTAGCCGATGGACTGCGCCCCCGTAACAAAGCTGGCGGCCGGGCCGTGGAAATAATCGTGGAGACAATCTGATGCAAATGAAGAAGGCTGTCTCACTTTCACTAGCAACTCTCGTTGTGGTGGTGCTGATCATCGCTACTAGAAACCACCATCAGGGGCGAAAGCCCCATCAGGAGCGAGACGAGTTTCACTTTGTGGTGAATGCTGCAGAATGGGGCTTGCACGGAACCAAGGTTTGCATGTTTGTCGGCAGCGGCCTCTCCACCCCACTAGTGACCACGGTCGGATGTTGGGACAACGAAGGTACACATGACTTTTTCAACCAAGACGACAAACCTAACGATCATCTTTATTCCGTAGACATTGATGTTCCTAAAACAACACAAGTCCAATTAGGTCAAGGTCATAATGCAATGCTCTATTGCATCCGATCCGATTGGACTCATTTGGTGTGTGATCAGAACTGATCCGACTGCACTGTCGCTCGCCGAAGTCGGTCGTGTTTGCAACGGCTTTGTCCCGGCATCACGGCGTCAGGTTTTCGAGAAAATCCGTCATCTTGTGTCGCCCGTCATGCCCTTCGCTAACCTGCCGGACACGCATTAGTGCTTCCCCTTCGCCTTCGCTGCTCTAAACTTTGCCCATCGCTTCTTAGCGGCTCTCCCAATTTTCGCTCTCGCTGCCGCAGACATCACCTGTTTCTTCCTGCCAATCCGTTTACCGCTGCTGGTTACTCCACCGCCTAGAACCCTTATCGCTGCACGCACCGTGTCCGCTTGCTTTTGTAACTTCGCTTCTTCACGCTTCAAGGCTGCTAAGATGTTCATGAATCCTCCCGGCCCGGTATCCTCTCACGTCCAAGACCTCGTGTTAAGCTGTGACTAATGGTTGCCAGACTCCGAAGTCAAGTACTGGGAATCAAGTTACCGGTAACGCGACTAATCAGGATTTGAGACAGGCGGTCGCCCTCGTGAGGACCACAGCGTTAACAATACGGCAAACACCGCGTCATGCCGGAACCGGCTAGAAGTGATGTCTCTGCGGTGCAGTAGGTAAGCGTCTGCGTAAATAGCTCCGAAGACCATTCCAAAAGCTCCGAGAACCGCCAACAAATGCGCAGACCGGGTCGGCTGCGCTATCCATGTGGCTCTGCGAGCAAGGACAAAAGCGAAAACGCACAGCACAGCTGTTGCAAATGCGAGTGCAGTGTCGGCCCAACCAACGGCGTCACTCGCTTCCATCCAAAACAAGAACATCAATAGGCCGGTCATTATCAACGCAAAGAGCGCGTATTCCCAAAAGGGGCGCGGCTTGGGAAGAGGAATCATCGGCCCAAGTATAGCTCTTGCGTTCAAGAAGCGGGAGACGTTGGATGGTTGAAAATGCGTACATGTCGGCGACACAGTTGACACAAGGTCCTTCCCTGATTACGCGGTTACCGGAGTGGATTGTTTTTTAAGTTTCCGATTACGCGCAAATCGGAAAGGTTCCCTTGCGCGGTTGACTTTACCGGTTACGCGACAAATCAGGACCTTAGCGAAATGCGAGGGGATTTTCAGGGCGTACAATCAGTGCATGAGTACAATGATCAAGATCGGTGGCGTGGTCCTCTCTGTCGGCCTTTTGATGGCAACGGGTGTGTACGCTCTGTTTCACGGCTACTTCGACCCCGGACAGTTCGAGCTCAAGCAGGCGCAATGGTCTTCTTCGAAACAAGTGGCCATGCTTGCAGAACGCTCTGATCACCAGGCGCTGGGTGGCCTCACGTACTTCGTACTCATCGGAAATCATTTGTTCTCTCCAGCCGAGCTTAGACATGCATATCACAGCAACGCTAGGATCTTTGCCGCCGCCAGTAATTGCATCAATTTGCGCTGGGAGAGTTCGAGCAAATTGATTATTACATGCCACGGCTCCACCGTAGATTCCGATTTCATTGATGTTCAGAAACAGCAAGATGGCAACATCGCAATTTCGTACGAGAATATTCCCATCAAAGGCCCCAAATAATCCGTGCGCCAATTCAACATTGACCGGGCGGGTGGGCTGCGCTTGCGTCTTCTATCCCCTCGAGTTTTGATCACCCCTTTATCCCGCAGCACGGTGCCACTCTCGATCGGTGTGACATGTCCCTTCGGAGCCGAGTTTTGCCAGTTTTCTGCTGGCCTAGCACAAACATCAGCAGGGAACCCGAACTTTCAAGGGACGCTAAAGACTGGATTTGATACACCTTCCGATAACGCAGGTATTCGAATCGGACAGGCTATGAGAGCAGCAGGATGCCATGAGTAGGTGGATGCAGGTCGCTCTTACCCTCGTCTTTCTTGTCGGGGTTCTGCTGGCTACCGCCGTGTACATGCTGTTTCACGGCTACTTCGATCATGGACTGTTTGAAATCAAACAAGTGGAGTGGTCACCCTCACCTCCGCGGCGGGTTGCGGTCGTCGCGGAGCGCTCCGACCATGAAGCAATGAACAGTGATCAGTATTTCGTCTTGATTCGCGATCACATCCCCTCGGCAACCGAACTTAGACACACATACTACAGCCACGATGTTATCTTCAGGGCCGGTGGCGATTGTCTTAGTGTCCACTGGACCGACCCAAGCACCCTAACAATTACTTGCACGATGAGTTCCCCCGACCCGCTCTACAACGGCGGCATTGCAGTACAAAAACACAAAGCCGGGGATGTTGCTATCAAATACGTAAATATCGCCGATATCGCCGATGTTGCCGATAAATGACGCCGGGGAAACTCGGGGATAGACGGACGTTTTCCTAATATTTTGTCTCAAGAGCCCCAGAAGCAGGAACTGCTGCTTCAGCGCAGCGCGAATTGGCTGAACTCAATATTGAAGAAATACGAAAAGCTTAGACCATCGCCCATGCACGGATCTCGAACTTGAGTCGAAACGTTCTTATATTCGCTTTCGTGGTAAGCGCAGTTGCTTCGTTTAATCTGCGTGGTCAAGACAAATCACTGCCTCATAAGCCCGATTTAAAATCCCGCGAACATGAGCACCAAGAATGGGTAGCTGCAACACTTCGGGAGCTCTCCCTTGAGGAAAAAGTGGGCCAACTGCTGCAGATTCGCTACTACGCCGACTACGAGGAATCTGACGGCCCTGAATACAGGCTTCTTAGAGACCAGATCGAAAAATACCACGTCGGCTCGCTCCTTTTTGGCTTGCATAGCGACAGGACAGGTCTGATCAGGCCCTCGCCCCCTAATGCTGCCAAGGTCGCCAATCAATTCCAGCGCGACTCGATGCTGCCTTTGCTCGTTGCAGCGGATTTGGAGCGCGGCGTCGCCACAAGGCTGAGCGACGTGCCTTCTTTTCCTTGGCCGATGGCCTTCGGAGCTGTCGGCGACGCAAAAGACGTGGAGCAGTTCGCTGCGATCACGGCACAAGAAGCCCGAGCCGCAGGGATCCAGTGGGCAGCCGCGATCCCTTCCTCATTGCCCAAATGCAGGGTACACGTGAGGTACACGGCAAACCTCGCCGCATTAACTGATTCATTTTCAATCAGGAAGAATGGTGCCCGGGGTGGGAGTCGAACCCACATGAGGAAAAATCCCCGGAGGATTTTAAGTCCTCAGCGTCTGCCATTCCGCCACCCGGGCATCGGCAGAAGAACAAAACTAACATGGAGGCCGCGCCCGCTCAAATCAAATGCAAGAGGAGTAGCAGACCCGCTCTGAAACCGGCTCGGCGCAAAGTGGCGCAGGGATACACGGGGCCGTGCACGCAGCCCATCGCGCTCTCTTGACTTATCCCCACGGGCATTTGAGGATGCAAAAGGATTCGCGTCGGGGCCAGCAGCGAATCACGTTTTGTCGTAAAATCCCGTCACCGGTCCCATGCTGTGGTGCATCTAAAACTTGTCAACCATCCGCGGGAGGCGTGCCACCCGCGACAGGAGCGAAAGTGAGCCAGGCAAAGAGTCAAGTCGATGTGGACCTCCTCAGCATTAATACCATTCGCACTCTGGCGATTGATGCGGTCCAGCAAGCAAATTCCGGGCACCCGGGCGCGCCGATGGGGCTGGCTCCAGTGGTCTATTCCCTCTGGCAACAGTACTTGCGGTATGACCCGGCGGACCCCCGGTGGCCGAATCGCGACCGCTTTGTGCTTTCCGCGGGACATGCTTCCATGTTGTTGTACGCGACGCTGCATCTGGCGGGTGTCCGTTCGGTGAATTCGAAAGGCGAAGTTACCAGCGAACTCGCGGTCCCCATGGAGGAGATCAAGCGCTTCCGCCAAATTGACAGTAGGACGCCGGGGCATCCGGAATCACATCTGACGACTGGCGTGGAAACCACAACGGGGCCGCTCGGACAAGGCGCGGGGAACAGCGTGGGCATGGCGATTGCCGGCAAATGGCTCGGAGAGAACTACAACCGGCCAGGCTTCGAGATATTCGATTTCAACGTTTACGCGGTTTGCGGCGACGGAGATTTGATGGAAGGCGTAGCGTGCGAGGCGGCATCGCTTGCAGGGCATCTGAAGCTTTCGAATCTTTGCTGGATTTATGACAACAACCGCGTGACGCTGGACGGTCCTGCGGAATGGTCATTTAGCGAAGATGTAGCCACACGCTTTGCAGGCTACGGATGGAACGTCGCGCACGTTACAGATGCAAACAACCTGGAAATGCTCGCACGCGCGTACGAGAATTTCCTGAAAACAAAAGACCGGCCGACACTGATCATCGTTGATAGCCACATCGGATATGGTTCGCCGCACAAACAGGATTCTTACGAAGCGCACGGCGAACCGCTGGGCGAAGCAGAAGTCAAGCTGGTGAAGAAGAATTACGGATGGCCCGAGGATGCAAGATTTCTCGTTCCGGACGGCGTGTACGATCAATTCAAGAATGGCGTGGGCAAGCGAGGCACGCAGGCGCACGCGGCTTGGCAAACGAAATATGAGGAATACAAGAAGCAGTTTCCACAGCTTGCCGACCAAATCGATCGCATGCTCGCAGGAAAATTGCCTGCCGGGTGGGACAAGGACTTGCCGAATTTTCCCGCCGATTCGAAAGGCATCGCGACGCGGGAATCCTCGGGCAAAACTCTGAACGTGCTGGCGAAGAATATTCCCTGGCTCGTCGGCGGTTCCGCGGACCTGGCGAAATCCAACAAGACCAACCTAACGTTCGAGGGCGCGGGAGAGTTCTATCCGAACGAATATCGCGGGCGGAACATTCACTTTGGCGTGCGCGAACACGCCATGGGCGCAATCGTCAACGGGATGACATTGTCGAAACTGCGCAGTTTTAGCGCGACGTTTTTCAATTTCAGCGACTACATGCGGCCCAGCATGCGGTTGGGCGCGCTGATGGAGATTCCCGCAATTTACATCTTTACCCACGATTCTGTCGGCGTTGGCGAAGATGGACCCACGCATCAACCCATCGAGCAACTGGCATCTTTGCGCGCCATGCCGAACATGACCACGCTCCGTCCGGGCGATGCGAACGAAGTGGTGGAAGCCTATAAGATCATGCTGCAGCACACGCACGGGCCCTGCACGCTGGTGCTGACGCGGCAGGCGGTACCGACACTTGATCGCACGAAATATGCGCCTACTTCTGGAGTTGCGAAAGGAGCTTATGTGCTGGCAGACGCCTCCGGCGGGAAACCGGACGTGATTCTGATGGCTAGCGGCAGTGAGTTGTCGCTTTGCGTGGACGCGTGTGAAAAGCTCAAGGCCGAAGGGATCAAGGCCAGAGTCGTCAGCATGCCGTCGTGGGAGCTCTTCGAGAAGCAAGACACTGCTTACAAGGCGAGCGTGCTACTGCCGGAAGTAACGGCGCGAGTTTCTGTGGAAATGGCCTCCACATTCGGTTGGGAACGCTACACGGGCGCAAAAGGCAAAATCCTTGGCATGCGCAGCTTCGGCGCGTCGGCTCCACTGAAAGATTTGCTGAATAAATTTGGTTTCAGTGCTGACAATGTAGTTGCTGCCGCCCGGGAATTATTGGGGAAGTGAGCCGCTGATGAAGCTGGTGATTGGGTCGGATCATGCAGGCTTTGGTCTGAAGACTGCGATGGGCGATCTCCTGCGCTCTCTGGAACATGATGTGCTGGACGTGGGCGCATTCAACGAAAATCCATCTGACTATCCGGATTTCGCGGAGGCCGTAGGGCGGGCGGTGCTCGACGGGAAAGCCGAGCGCGGCGTGCTGATCTGCGGCAGCGGCGTGGGAGCGAGCGTCGCGGCGAACAAAGTGATGGGTATACGTGCGGGCATGTGTCACGACACTTACTCGGCGCATCAGGGAGTGGAACACGACAATATCAACGTGCTGGTGCTGGGCTCACGCGTCGTCGGAGTGAAGCTCGCCGAGGACCTCGTGAAAGCGTTCCTGGGAGCAAAATTCACGCAGGAAGAGCGGCATGTACGCCGGCTTGGAAAAATCAAGGCGCTCGAAGCAAAATTTGGGGTGGGCGTGAAGGATAGAAATCCCGAGGGCCCTGGAACGCGCCCCCCTCCCAAGGCGTAGAATATTATTTCGAAGTGTTTTTCGAGCCGAAGGAGAACCATCATGACGACCACAACAACAATCCCCAACATCGCCAAAGGGGAAGGGACGAATCCGCTCAAGGGCTTGCTGGCGTACGGCCAGTCACCCTGGATGGATTACGTTCGCAGAGACCTGCTCACCAGCGGGCAATTGAAGAAATACATCGATGACGATGGCTTGCGCGGAATGACCTCCAATCCGGCGATCTTCGAGAAAGCCATCACAGGCAGCAACCTCTACGCGGACATCCTGAACTCACCCGAGGCGAAGAAGCTCGATGCCAATGGCGTGTTTGAAATGATTGCGTTCCGCGACATTCGGGATGCGTGCGACATCTTCAAGTCCGTCTATGCGGAAACGAATCGCCGCGACGGTTACGTAAGCCTGGAAGTTTCGCCGTTTTTGGGATACGACACCAAGGCCACGATCGAGGAGGCACGACGCCTGTGGAAGGGTGTGAACCGCCCGAACGTAATGATCAAGATCCCCGGCACACCAGAAGGCCTTCCCGCCATTCGCCAGTGCTTGGAGGAAGGCATCAATATCAATATCACCCTGCTCTTCGCGCAATCAACCTACGAAAAAGTAGCGGAGGCTTTTCTCTCTGCGCTCGAAGCGCGCGCGGCCAAGGGCCAGGACATCAGCCATATTGCCAGCGTGGCGAGTTTCTTCGTCAGCCGCATCGACACGCTGGTTGACGGCATGATCGATGAAAAGCTCAAGGCCGGTGTGGGCGCCAGCCAGAAAGCTTTACTCGAAAGCCTAATCGGCAAAGTAGCTATCGCCAATGCGCGGCTCACCTACAAGAAGTATCAGGAGCTTTTTGGCGGACCGCGTTGGAAGGCGTTGGCGGCCAAGGGAGCGCAAACGCAGCGGCTCCTCTGGGCGAGCACGAGCACGAAGAATCCAAAGTACCGTGATGTTCTCTACGTCGAGGAGCTGATTGGCGCCGACACCGTGGACACGATTCCGCCCGCCACATTTGACGCTTTCCGCGATCACGGCAGACTGCGTCCCGGCCTCACTGAAAACGTCGAGGGCGCGGCGAAGACCATGGCCGATCTTGCCCAAGCCGGAATCTCGATGAAGGAAGTCACTGACAAGCTGCTTGCGGACGGCGTAAAGCTTTTTTCTGATGCTTTCAAGACTCTGCTAGACGCCGTGGGGAAAACCGCGGGGGCGCGCGCGTGAGCGTGAATAAACAGACCTGCACACTACCGGAAGATCTCGCCAACGCAGTGGCCGCTTCGCTGGAGGACTGGAAAAAAAACAATAAAGTGGCGCGCCTTTGGCAAAAAGACGCCTCGCTCTGGACCCGGACCGACGAAAGCAACTGGCTTGGATGGCTGAATATCGTCGAGCAGCAACTCGCGCACGCGGATGCCTTCAAGCGGATTGCCGAGGATGTGAAAAAATCGCGTTTCAAACATGCCCTGCTGCTCGGAATGGGCGGGTCCAGCCTTTGCCCAGAAGTCCTGCGTATGACTCTCGGGAAGATCAAAGGGTTTCCCGAACTCCACGTGTTGGACTCAACCGATCCGCTGCAAATCAAGTCCATCGAAGCGAAACTGGATCTCAAGAGCACTCTTTGCATTGTTTCCAGCAAATCGGGCAGCACGCTGGAACCCAACATTTACAAGCAATACTTCTTCGAGCGCGTGAAAGCTAAAGTGGGCGAGAAAGAAGTTGGCAACCGCTTCATCGCCATCACCGACCCGGGATCAAAAATGCAGCAAGTCGCCGTAGCCGATAAATTCCGCGAAATCTTTTTCGGTGTGCCAAGCATTGGTGGGCGTTATTCAGCCCTTTCGAATTTCGGCATGGTGCCCGCTGCAATCATGGGCCTGGACGTGGAAAAGTTTCTGAAAACCGCGCAGGAAATGGTTTTCGCGTGCGGCGTAACTTCAGTGGCGCACGAGAATCCTGGAGTTGTTTTGGGAACGATTCTCGGCGTCGCCGCAAATCATGGACGCGATAAGCTCACCATCATTGCTTCGCCAGGGATTTATGACCTTGGGGCGTGGCTCGAGCAACTGATTGCCGAATCCACGGGGAAAATGGGCAAGGGCATCATTCCGGTGGATCGCGAGCGCCTCGCCAGGCCTTCCGCTTATGGCAGCGATCGCGTATTCGCGTATTTGCGTCTCGCGTCGAAGCCCAACAAGGCGCAGGATGCTGCCGTCATGGCCCTCGAAAAAGCCGGCCATCCCGTGGTGAGCATCAGCGTCTCTGATGTTTATACGCTCGGCCAGGAATTCTTCCGCTGGGAAATCGCAACGGCGGTTGCAGGTTCCATCCTCGGGATCAACGCCTTCAATCAGCCCGACGTGGAAGCGAGCAAAGTGGAAACGCGCAAGCTCACCAGCGAGTACGAGGCCAAGGGCAAGCTGCCCGCCGAGGTACCTTTTTTTGAAGCCAGCGGCATCCAGTTTTTTGCCGATGAGAAAAACGTCGCGGCGATTCACGGCGGTTTGAATGTCGCGGCTGTCTTGAAGACGCATCTTTGTCGAATTGGTCCGGGCGATTACTTTGCCGTTCTTGGCTATATTTCGATGAATGCAGAGAATGAGAAGGCCTTGCAAACCATCCGGCACAAGGTGCGCGACAAGAAAAAAGTAGCCACGGTTCTCGGTTTTGGTCCACGCTTCCTGCATTCCACTGGACAGGCCTACAAAGGCGGGCCGAACAGCGGCGTTTTTCTGCAAATCACCTGCGACGACGCAAAGGATCTGCCGGTTCCTGGACAGAAATATACGTTTGGTGTTGTAAAAGCGGCTCAGGCCCGCGGCGATTTTGCGGTCCTCGCGGAACGCGGCCGCCGCGCTTTGCGCGTCCATCTCAGAAAAAATCTTAAGTCGGCGCTTGCCACACTATCCAAAGCCGTGCAAAAAGCGGTTGCCTGACATACCGGACCAAATCTCATTCACGCCGATCGGCGGGGAGCGCACACCATGCAACTGGGGATGATCGGGTTGGGCAGGATGGGCGCCAACATGGTGCGGCGCCTGCAAAAGGGCGGCCATAAGTGCGTTGCTTACGACCGCAGCGCCGAGTCCGTGAAGCAACTTTCCGCGGAAGGTGCAACGGGCGCTGCGTCCCTGGATGATTTCGTCGGCAAATTGCAAAAGCCGCGCGCGATTTGGCTGATGGTGCCGGCGGCTGTGGTTGACGCCACCTTGCGTGATCTGGTTGGCAAGCTCGAGAAAGACGACGTGGTGATCGACGGTGGGAATTCGTACTATATCGATGATATCCGGCGCGCGAAGGAATTATCCGCGAGAGGTATTCATTACTGTGATGTGGGCACCAGCGGCGGAGTCTGGGGACTTGAGCGCGGCTACTGCCAGATGATTGGCGGGGAAACGGACGTGGTGAAGCGGCTCGATGCGATCTTCAAGACGCTTGCACCCGGCCGCGGTGACGTACCACGCACTCCGGGACGCGAAAAAGTTGGTGGCACAGCGGAAGAAGGCTACCTGCACTGCGGCCCCTCTGGCGCCGGACATTTCGTCAAGATGGTGCACAACGGCATCGAATACGGCCTGATGGCTGCTTACGCCGAGGGCCTGAACATTTTGAAGCATGCCAGTGCGGGGAAGTCTCACCGCGAGGCCGATGCGGAAACCACGCCGCTACGGAATCCGGAGCATTACCAGTACGAATTCAATCTCGCGGACATCACGGAAGTGTGGCGGCGCGGCAGCGTGGTTGCTTCGTGGCTGCTGGACCTTACGGCTATCTCGTTGCTGGAGCAGCCAACGCTCGAACGCTTTTCCGGGCGGATCTCGGATTCCGGCGAAGGCCGCTGGACGCTTCTCGCGGCCATCGAATCGACGGCGCCCGCGCCGGTTCTCAGCGCCTCGCTCTATCAGCGCTTCACCTCGCGCGGCGAAGATGATTTTGCCGCAAAAGTGTTATCCGCGATGCGCTTTCAGTTTGGCGGACACATCGAGAAGAAAGGCGGCCATTAGAATTTCGGGACCATCGGGGCCAATGCGCGGGTAAGGGATTCCCATCCATGAACCAAAACCATCCAGACACGAATTCATCGGCGGCGCCATGTGTGATGACGATTTTTGGCGCTACGGGGGACTTGACCAAACGCAAGTTGATCCCCGCGCTTTGCAATCTGGCTCAGGAAAACCTCCTGTCGACACAGTTTGCGATCGTTGGCTTTGCGGCGAATGACTTCGACACGGAGAGCTTTAGGAAATCGCTGGCAGAAAATATTCCCAAGTTTGCTGCGTTGCCGATCGATCCGAAACTGTTGGACTGGATGATCCAGCGCACGTACTACGTCAAAGGTGATTTCCTTGATTCTGAGGCTTACAAGCGCCTCGAACAGCAGATCGCGGAAGCCGACAAGAAACACAACACGCTTGGGAACCGACTTTTTTACCTGGCCGTTGCGCCGCGTTTTTTCTCGTCCATCGTGAAAATGTTGGGCCAGTGCTGCTTGTCGAAAGAAGAAGAGAACCGCTGGTCGCGCGTCATCGTGGAAAAGCCTTTCGGGCATGACTTGGCTTCCGCAAAGCAGCTCAACCAGGAACTGAAGCAGGTCCTCACCGAAAAACAGATCTACCGCATCGATCACTACCTCGGCAAAGAGACCGTACAGAATGTCATGGTCTTCCGCTTTTCGAACAATATCATCGAACCGCTCTGGAACCGCAATTATGTGGACCACGTGCAAATCACCGCCGCCGAAACCGTCGGCGTGGAGCATCGCGGCGGATTTTATGAGACCGCGGGCGCGCTTCGCGACATGGTGCCGAATCATCTCTTCCAATTGTTCACGATGACCGCCATGGAGCCGCCCATTTCTTTCGATGCCGATGAAGTCCGCAACAAGCAAGCCGAAGTGCTGCACGCCATTCAGCCCTTGGACCCCGAGGATGTGCTCACCAACACGGTACGCGGACAATATGGCAGCGGAACGATTGATGGCCAGCGCGTCATCGGCTACCGTGGCGAACCCGATGTCGCACCCGATTCGAACACGGAGACTTTTGTCGCACTGAAACTCCTCATCGACAACTGGCGCTGGGCCGGCGTGCCCTTCTATCTCCGCACCGGAAAGCGTCTGGCGCGGCGCGTGACGGAGATTGTGATCCAATTTCGCCGCACGCCCTTCGTCCTGTTTCGAAATACCACTGTGCGAAACCTCGAGACCAACCGCCTGGTCATCCACATTCAGCCGGAAGAAGGCATCTCCCTGAGCTTTGGCGCGAAAGTTCCCGGCTCGGTGATGAAACTGGGCCTCGTCAATATGGATTTTGATTACTGCACTTATTTTGGGACCGAGCACAGCACTGGGTACGAGCGCCTGCTGCGCGACTGCATGGCGGGAGACGCCACGCTCTTTCAGCGCGCGGACATGGTCGAAGCCGGCTGGAGCGTCATTCAGCCCATCCTCGATTTATGGCACGCGCTGCCGCCGCGGGGTTTCCCGAATTACGCCGCGGGATCGTGGGGGCCGGTCGAGGCCGAAGAGTTGCTCGAAAAAGACGGCCGCTCGTGGCACCGCTATGGCGAAGATGAGCTGGACAAGCGCGCCCACATCGCAAGTCCAGAAAAAACGAGAATGGCCGGCTGAGGGAAGCGCGAGTGGAGCCCGAAATCCGAATCCTGGCGGATGCTGCGGCCATCGCACAGCGAGCGGCGCAAGAATTTGTTCAAGCTGCGACCAGAGCCGTGCACGAGAGGAACGCGTTCCAGGTCGCGCTGGCGGGGGGCTCCACTCCCAAAGTCCTCTACAATTTGTTGGTCAGCGATCCAGCGCTGCGCTCGCAGGTTCCCTGGGATAAAATACAGGTGTTCTTCGGCGATGAACGGCACGTCGGTCCCGGTCATCCGGACAGCAATTTCCGCATGGCCACCGAAACGATGCTTTCCAAAGTCCCGCTGAGAGCGAACCAGGTTACGCGAATCAAGGGCGAGTATCCGGACGCCGAGCAAGCCACCCGCGAATACGAGGAAGCGATCGCGTCGCATTTCAAGCTGAAGGCTGGCGAGCTTCCGCGTTTCGATTTGCTGCTTGTGGGAATGGGCAACGAGGGCCACACGCTTTCTCTCTTTCCCGGAACGAAAGCGCTGCACGCCGATGGGCGCATCGCCGTTCGAAACTGGGTCGGCAAGTTGTACGCGGATCGCATTACCCTGACCGCGCCCGCCGCTTGCGCCGCCGCGGAGATCCTGTTCCTGGTGACCGGAGCGGATAAGGCTCTGGCGCTGAAGGGGGTCCTGGAAGGCCCCTATGAACCGGAGCAGTTGCCTGCACAATTGCTCCGGCCCAAGAACGGGAAGCTGCTCTGGCTGGTGGACACCGCCGCCGGAGGCATGTTATCAAGAGGAATTCGAGAGTAGATAAGGAGCAAGTCATGGCCACGACCGTAAGCATGGGAAAAATTGAAACCTATCTCGGCGCAAAGACCGATTCGCTGCTGGGATTCAAGTCGCCGAAAATCGCCAAGGAGCGGCTGAATCTCCCTGGCCCTGACTTTATTGACCGCGTGTACGCGGCTTCGGACCGCAACCTTCGTGTCCTGGTGAATCTACAGCGGATGTTCGGCGGTGGGCGCCTTAGCGGCAGCGGCTATCTCTCTATTCTTCCCGTGGACCAAGGCATCGAGCATTCCGGCGGTGCCAGCTTTGCGAAGAACCCTGATTATTTTGATGGAGAGAATATCGTCAAGCTGGCCATCGAAGGCGGCTGTAACGCGGTGGCCTCGACCTTCGGCGTGCTCGGCTCTGTCGCGCGCAAATACGCCCACAAGATTCCTTTCATTGTGAAAATCAATCACAACGAACTTATGACGTTCCCCAACCGCTTCGACCAGGTTCTTTTTGGCACGGTGCAGCAGGCGTATGACATGGGCGCCGCGGCGGTCGGCGCGACCATTTATTTCGGCTCTGACCAAAGCACGCGGCAAATCGTCGAGATTTCGCAGGCCTTTGCGCATGCTCATGAACTCGGCATGGCCACGGTCCTGTGGTGCTATCTGCGCAACGGCGCCTTCAAGAAGGACAAGGACTATCACGTTTCCGCCGACCTCACCGGGCAGGCCAATCATCTCGGCGTTACGATTGAAGCCGACATTATCAAGCAGAAGCTTCCGGAGAATAACGGCGGCTACCTGGCGCTGAATTCGAATGGCACGAGCTACGGCAAATTTGACAAGCGCATCTATTCGGACCTGACCAGCGATCATCCGATCGACCTGTGCCGCTACCAGGTCGCGAATTGCTACATGGGCCGCGCGGGCTTGATCAACAGCGGCGGCGCTTCCGGTGCGAACGACTTCGAAGAAGCCGTGGCCACTGCAGTCATCAACAAGCGCGCTGGCGGCACCGGCCTCATCTCCGGCCGCAAAGCTTTTCAGCGTCCGATGAAAGAAGGCGTGCAGCTTCTGAACGCCATTCAAGACGTCTACCTAAGCCCTGAAGTTACAGTCGCTTAACCCAGGAAACATGCGTGACAAATCTTCGGTCTTTTTTTGCTTGACATATTCCTATACGGGAATATATAATTCTTTCATGCCTCGTGCTGCTACAACTTCAGACGCTTTCAACGCTGTCGCCGAGCCGCGCCGCCGCGACATTCTCAATTTCCTCGCGGTGCAAGAGCGCCCGGTGGGCGAAATCGTGGATAGCCTGAACTTGGAACAGCCTTCCGTTTCCAAGCACCTTCGCGTGCTACGTGAAGTCGGCTTGGTCAACGTGCGCCGCGACGGCCGCCGCATGTTGTATCGCACCAACGCGGAAGCGATCCGGCCGCTTTACGAGTGGACGAGCACCTTCGAGCGCTTCTGGCGCCATCAGTTGAGCCGCATCAAGGAACGCGCCGAGGCCAAAGAAGAACACGACTCGGAACCAGATCCAAATTCGCAAAGGAGAAAAACATGACCCTGACTCTTCCGGGAATCGAGAGCTTGTCGTTGTCGGTGAACGAAGAGATCCGCGTCCGCGCGTCCCTCGATGCGACGTTCACGGCGCTGCTCGAGCAACTTGGCCCCTACAACGAAATGCCGGACGGCACGCCCATGCCGATGAAGCTGGAACCGTGGCCTGGCGGGCGTTGGTTCCGCGATCTCGGCGAGGGCAACGGCCATTTCTGGGGCGCCCTGCAAGCGATCAAGCGGCCGGGTCTCCTTGAAATTGCCGGGCCCCTCTTCATGTCCTACCCGGTCGCCAACAATGTGCAATACCGCCTGAGTGAAGAAAATGGCGTCACCGTGATCAAGTTTCGCCACTCGGGCTTCGGTTTGATTACGGACGAGCACAGGGCCGGTGTCGTCAAAGGTTGGGCCTACATTCACGAAAACGTCCGCAAGCGCGCGGAAGCAGGGCGTTCCAAATCGGCTTCCATTCAATAAAGTTTTAGTTGGACAACAATTTCAGTTCACAAAAGAGGAGAATCACGATGACTATCGCAAAATCGTTGCTCGCAGAGTTCGAAATACAAGCCCCCATCACCCGTAGGTTTCTGGAGCGCCTGCCGGAGGACAAGCTGACCTGGAAGCCGCACGAAAAATCCATGTCCGCCGGACAGCTTGCGTACCATCTCGCCTTCGTGCCCGGCGGAATCGTTCGCTTCGTGCAAAACAATCCGGCACAAGCGCCTGATTTTGCTAATTTCCCGCAGCCCGCCACCCGCCAGGAAATCCTCAAGACGTTTGACGAAGGTATCGCCGCGGTTCGCGAGCTGCTGCCAAAGCTTGATGACGCGCGCATGAACGAAACCTGGCGCATGGTCGCCGGCGGACGCGAAGTCCTAGCTCAACCGCGTGCCCAGTTTCTGCGAGACGTCATGTTCAGTCACTGGTATCAGCACCGCGGCCAATTCAGCGTCTATCTGCGTCTGCTGAACGTTGCGGTTCCCGCAAGCTGGGGACCCAGCGCGGACGAGCCGCCCATTTTTGTACAAAAGGCACAATCGGCCTAGTCCTCGCAAGGGGAATAACAGTCATGTGCCCCGAATGCTTCGCTGGTGTCGCTCTGTTCGTCACCGGTATCGTTTCCACCGGCGGCGTGACCGCAGCAGCCGTCAAACTTCTTCGCAACACAAAAACCGCCGTCAAAATTTCTGAAGTCCCGAACTTAAAGAAGAAGGAGAATTCGAAATGAGCGCCACGACTCTGCAGCTTCCAAAGATTGTCTCTCAGGAGGAATGGCTTGCCGCGCGCCAGCAGTTACTTGCCAAGGAAAAGAAACTTACGCGCGAACGCGACGCACTCGCCGCTGAACGACGCAACCTTCCTTGGGTCAAAGTTGAAAAGAACTACGTCTTCGATTCCCCAACAGGCAAGAGAACTCTGGCCGAGCTCTTCGACGGCAGGAGCCAGCTCATGATCTACCACTTCATGGTGGGTCCGGACTGGGAAGCCGGTTGCCCGAGCTGCTCAATTGTGGGCGACCATATAGGCGGCAGCGTCACCCATCTTGCAAACCGCGATGTTACTTTAATTGCGGTTTCGCGTGCGCCGCTCGCCAAAATCGAAGCCTTCAAGAACCGCATGGGCTGGCGCTTCAAGTGGTATTCCTCTTTCGGAAGTGACTTCAATCGCCATTACAACGTCTCCTTCACCAAGGACGAAGTAACGTCTGGCAAAACGTATTACAACTACAAAATCCAGCGATTCCCCAGTGAAGAAGCACCTGGCGCCAGCATCTTTTATAAGGATGCCGACGGCAATGTTTTCCACACCTATTCCGCTTATGGTCGCGGACTGGAACCCGTGATGGGAGTGTACAACTGGCTCGATCTGGCACCCAAAGGCCGCGACGAGGAAGGTATGACGCCGCATCCGATGGCTTGGGTCCGCCACCACGATCGCTACGATAGCAACCATTTTGCCGAACCGGCCGATTCCGCCAAATCTGCCGCGGCCGCGCACAATTGCTGCTCCGGCCACTCCTGAACGCCTCATCGAACGCGGCTGGTCTCTTCGTAGAATTGCAGGGGAGCAATACCTAGGTTAGCTCCCCTGTAATTTGTGTGAGTCCAAAAAGCGGACCTGTCTCACGCTCGGGTGAGCATAGCGGCACGGGCAGCGCCCAGAAGCTTCTTGGCATTCTCGCGGATGTCGCCGCGACCGAACACGGCATTCCCCGCGACAAGCAATTCGGCGCCGGCGCGCACGATGTCGCTCACCGTGTCAACTGCCACGCCTCCGTCCACTTCAATGCGGAACGACAAGCCCAGCGATTCGCGCACCTCCGCCAGTGTCTTGATTTTATTCAGCGAGCTGGGAATGAACGTCTGCGCGCCGAACCCCGGATTCACGCTCATCACCAGGACGTGGTGAACCATGTCCAGCACTTCATCCAGCGTGTGGACGGGCGTAGCGGGATTGATGACCACCGCCGGCTGGCAGCCATGCGATTCAATCAGTTGCAGCGTCCGATGCAGATGCGCGCACGCCTCCTGATGCACGGAAATCCAATTCGCGCCAGCTTCGGCAAATGCGGGAATGTAATTGTCCGGATTCTCAATCATCAAATGGCAGTCGAAAACAGCATCGGGAAGCGCCTTCCGAAGAGACGCCACCACCGGCGGTCCGATGGTGATATTAGGTACGAAGTGGCCGTCCATAACGTCCAGGTGCAGCACCGTGCCGCCGCCTTCGAGCGCAGCCTTTGCGTCGTCGGCGAGCCGCGCGAAGTTCGCGGAGAGAATTGAAGGTGCCAGTTCAATAGGCATGAGCAGCGCTCAGCTCCTTTCCTTTCCGTGACAACGCCGATTATACGCGAACGCAGCCGGGATGCCGCAAACGCCGCACCTGCAAACTTTCCCGCAACGCGCAATTGCAACCCCGGCTTGACGAGGGTATGTTTCTTCTGAAGGAGTCACAACAAAAATGCGTTTCGGCCAACTCCGATCCTTCCGTTTTCTCTACCCCGCGCTTTTTCTTTTTGTCTGCGGCGCCTTACTTGCTGCCACATCGCCGGAGATTCCGGTCGTGGATGGCGGCCTCGGCTCCTGCCGCGCGGATTTCACCGTGAAAGACGATTCAGGCAAGCCCATTTACAACGCCAAGGTCAGCGTCACTATAAAGTACGGATTCCTCAACAAGCGGAAGGCGGAGCTCGAAGTCGGCACCAATAGCGACGGCAAAGCCAGCGTCACCGGCTTGCCCAATCTCCCCAAGAGGCCGCTCGAGTTCACCATCAAGAGCGGCACGGTCTCGAAAACCGTCACGGATGATCCTTCGGAAAATTGCACAGGGACTTTTGACGTCACTTTATCCGTTCATTGATTTCTGTTCATTAGCTCCACGGAATCGTGCAGCGCCCCTCGCTGCTCTCTCGGGCCATTTCAAGCAGCCGCATCACGTTCAGCGCCCATTCCGGAGTCACCGCAGCCGCAGCTTTTCCCAGCAGCGCATCGCGCACATTCGCATAGAAATCACGGAAATCGCTCGCTGCTGAAGGAATGCGCAGCTGCGAAAACTTGTCTCCATCGGGAACCGTGAGCACGCCCCAGTTTTCCTCCGGCTCCGCTCCCCATGGCCCATCCTTGGGAATGTTCCCATGGCGTAAATTATTTTCCTGTGGGTCGACAGTTTGTTTGATGAAGCCGCCCTGCGTGCCGTACAAAACGAAGCGAGGCCGTGGCGCGGCCGCCAGAATGCTCGAGCGCAGCACCGCGCGCATCCCACGGGGATAGTGGAACATAATGTCGAACGCGTCGTCGGCCACGGCGTTTTCGCGCTCGATCCGCACGTCGGCTGTGGCTGCTTCCGGCAAACCAAAAAGCAGCAGCGCGTGATCAATCAGGTGCGGCGCGATGTCGAAGAGGATCCCGCTGCCCGCCCGAGTCGATTCGCGCCAGGCGCCCGGCTTCAATTGGGGACGGTATCGATCGTAATTCGTTTCGAATCGCACGATGCGCCCCAGCGCCCCGTCCGCGACCAGCTTTCGAATGGCTTGAAAATCACCGTCGAACCGCCGGTTCTGGTAAACCGTGATCAGCCGCCCAGCCTTCTTGGCAAATCCCACCAGCGATTGCGCTTCAGCCAGAGTGGTTGTGAACGGCTTATCCACCACCACGTCGCGCCCCGCATCAAGGCACTGCCGCGCGAAAGAATAGTGCGTGTCGTTGGGCGTTGCGATCACCACCAGCCGAATCTCCCGGATCGCCAGCAACTCTTCCAGGCTGCGCACAATACGAACGTCGGGATACTTCTCCGCGGCTTCGTTGCCCGTCCGCTGCACAATGGCACTCAGACGCATTCCAGGCACAGCGCGAATCACCGGCGCGTGAAACGCGCGTCCCGCGAGGCCGTATCCAACCAGGCCGACTTCAATCATTTGCGTTGCTTCTCCTCATCTCCAAAACGACAGCGTCGTTGCGCGAATGGCTTGGCTCCGGCAAAATGCCATGATGTCCTCCAAAACGCAAACCTTGGAAATAGCCTCCCCTTCTTCGCAGAGCCTGATTTTTTATCTGCTTTGTGCGGGCTTCGTCCTCAACGGAATTGTGATTTCCATGATTGGACCCATCCTCCCCATGTTCATGGCCAAATGGGGACTGAACGTCAGCCGCGCCGGGCTGTTTTCGCTCGTGCAATTTTCGGGTTCCTTTGTCGGCGTTCTGACTTCCAGTGTTCTTATTTCCGCAAAGGGATTCAGACCTGCCATCACGCTTGGCGTCGCGTTGCTGGGGGTTGGCTTTGCTTTATTGAACGCTCCCACGTTTGCACTTGCCCTTGCGGCGAGCGGCATTTACGGGCTGGGCTACGGCTTTGCCACGCCGGGTACGAATTTATGGGTGGGCGAATCGTACGGGGCTCGCCGCGCCTCCGCCTTGAGTGTCATGAACCTGGCCTGGGGTGCCGGTGCGATTTCTTCCTCGCCCCTCGCCATGTTGACCATGCGCACTTCGCGCGTCAGCCTCGCCCTTTACATAGTCGGAACACTCTGTGCCGTCCTGGCCATTGTTCTCCTGCGGATGCCTTTCGGAAAGCCGCCACAGCAAGACAACTCTGTGCCAGGAGCAACCAGCGACAAGACAGCCGGAACCGGAGTCGCGGCCCTGCTTGGAATCTTGTTTTTTGTGTACGTTGGGACGGAAGTGGGAACTTCCTATTGGGCTCCGGCGCACGCACAGAGAGCCACGGCCTGGGGCAGCAATACCTGGGCGCTGGCCCCCATGTTTTTCTTCGCGGGACTCCTCGGCGGGCGCGGTGCGGCAGCGGCGATTCTTCTCCGTTTGAAGGAAGTGACGGTTGCAGTCGCAGGACTCTTGCTTGCGGCCACGGGGGAGTTGGTCTTTCTTACCGCGCATTCCCCTGTCACTTTGTTTGGCGGCGCTTTTCTCGCAGGGCTCGGCCTTGCCAGTATTTTCCCGATTCTTATCGCGTGGCTTTCCAAATGGTATGGTACGCGCGCGCGAAAAGTGGGCGGCGTGATGTTTGCGCTGGCGGCGCTGGGAAGCGCGCTCGTGCCTCCGCTGGTTGGTGTAGTTTCGGGACGGCACGCGGGAAGCCTGCGCATCGGGCTTCTGGTGCCGCTTGTCGGCTGCGCCGTAATGTTGACCGTAATCGGTATCCTTCGCCCGGGAACTCGTGGTTGAACCGTCTCGGCTCATGCCTTTGTTCGCTGCAGGAAATCGAATCACGGCCTGAGGTATTCTTAGTTCGTGCAAAAGGCCGGATTCTCGCAGCGCTCACCCACGAATCGGCTTCTTTTCGGCTTGGTCATCACGCTGGCCGCCGTATTGGCTTACTCCTCCTACATCATCGTGCAGCTGGCAGGCCTTCGCAAGCTCCAAAGCGAAATGGTGGATCGCAACCGCAAAGACTCCCTCCAGTTGCTGCGCATCCAGAACGATCTCAACTCCATTGCGCTGGCCATGCGTGACATGCTCGATATCACCGAGGCGTATCCGCTTACCGCATGGACCGCGCAGTTCGAACGCATGCAGCAGGACCTCGACGCCGCCCTCAAGCTCGAAGAAGGCCTGTCTGTCGCCAGCCGCACGCCCGACCAGCGGAAATATCTCTCGCAATCCGTCGCGCAGTTTTGGGACGCCGTCCACCGCATGTTCGCGCTGGCGCAGAGCGGCAAAGAGCCGGAAGCGCGCGAACAGATTCGCTTGACGCTTCAGGCGCGCGAACAGGCCCTGAGCACTGCGGTTTCCCGTCTGCTCGTGGAAAACAACGAAGGGGAGGAACAGGCCGCCACAAGCATCGCTAAAATCTATGCCGGCGTGCAGCGCCAACTCTATCTCTTTCTGGCTGCCACTCTCATTGCTATTGTGCTGACGAGCCTGTACCTGATCCGCAGCAACCGCCTGCTTTTTGCGCGCCTTGCCGAACTTTCCGAACAACGCAGCGAGCTGGCCCAAAAACTGATCTCGACGCAGGAATCCACGCTGCGGCACATTTCCCGCGAGTTGCACGACGAGTTCGGCCAGGTGCTCACCGCGATTGGCTCGATGCTGCGCCGCGCGGGCCGGCAAGCCGGTGAGGGAACGCCTCTTCACGCAGATTTGACAGAAGTGCAGGAAATCGCGCAATCCACGCTGAACAACATCCGAACGCTCTCGCAGGCTCTGCATCCTGTCTTGCTGGAAGAGGCCGGGCTCGAAAGCACCCTGGACTGGTATATTCCCACCGTGGGCAGGCAGGCGGGCATCGAGCTGCACTACGAGAAAAGCGGCAAGTCATTTCCCGTCGAGCCCAGCGCCGGCGTGCACATCTATCGTGTGCTTCAGGAAGCGCTGAACAATGTGAGCCGCCATTCTGGCGCGCGCGAGGCCTGGATTCGCCTGAAATATTCAGGGGATTCGCTGGAACTCGAAGTGGAGGATCACGGCACGGGATTCGTTGCCGAGAAAATGCAGCGGGGAATTGGACTGGTCGCCATGCGCGAACGAGCGGAGCTGATTGGCGGAACACTGGTCATCGCTCCGCGTCCACAGGGCGGCACGCAAGTCCGGTTGCAGATTCCGCGTGAGAAAGTGGAAAGTCATGGCGCATAAAATAACGGTTCTGTTGGCGGACGATCACGCCCTGGTTCGGCGCGGCTTCCGTCGTATGTTGGAAGACGACCAGGGGATCTCTGTCGTCGCCGAAGCGAGCGACGGCGAAGAAGCCGTGCGCCTGGCCATCGACCTGCGGCCGCGCGTCATCGTGATGGATTGCGCCATGCCCGAATTGAGCGGCATCGAAGCGACGCGAAAAATCCTTGAAGCGTATCCGGAAGCGGGAATTCTCATGTTGAGCATGCATTCCGAGGAAACGCTGGTGAGCCAGGCGCTCCAGGCGGGCGCGCGCGGCTACGTTTTGAAAAACGCCATGGACCTCGACTTGGTGAGCGCGGTAAAGAGCATCGCTGCTGGCATGACTGTTCTCGATCCTCAGGTGTCGCGCAAGGACACCCTCAAAGGTGAACGCGGGGGCGGATTGACGCCCCGCGAGCTGGAAGTTCTCCAGCATATCGTAGCCGGGAAGTCCAACAAGGAAATTGCTTCCGACTTGAATCTCAGCGTGAATACCGTCGCCGTACATCGCGCCAACATCATGGATACGCTCGGCATTCACAAAACAGCGGAACTGGTTGTTTACGCGATTCGCAACGGTCTGGTGAATCTGCCCTGACTAGGAGGAAAGACACCAAGTGAAGCTATCTGTTCAACGCAAATACACGTTCTCGCAGCGTTTTGCGCGTGAGGCTATTTGGTGGGGCATCCCAATGGTGTGCTTGGAATTGATTAGCGTTCCGATATTCGGCTGGGTCACTGTTCTAGTCCTGGCAGTGCCCGGGACGCTAGTCGGGGTGCTTGCCGGGACGGTAATCGAGCATTTCATAATTTCTGCTTTAGCAAAGAGAAATCTGCCTTGAACCGCCGCGATTTTCTTTTTTCTGCATTCGGCGCGGGCGTGGCAGCATCATTTCCTCCCTGGGCATTCGCAAGCCCTCCATCGAACTTGGGCTTTCGCCTCACCGACGTGACTTCCGAGGCGGGAATCCAGTTTCAGCACAACTCCGGCGCGTATGGCGGCAAGCTGCTTCCGGAAACGCTTGGCTCCGGCTGCGCTTTTTTGGATTACGACGCCGATGGCTGGCAGGACATTCTGCTCATCAACGGGATGGACTGGCCTGGCCACAAACGGCAGCGCTCAACCCTGCGCCTTTACCGCAACAATCGCAACGGCACCTTCACCGACGTCACCAAAAGCGCGGGACTCGACGTCGAAATGTATGGAATGGGCGTTGCCGTGGGCGACTACAACAACGATGGCCTTCCCGACATTTTCATTTCCTGTGTTGGCCAGAGCCGCCTCTTTCGCAACACCGGCAAAGGCGCCTTTGTGGACGCAACGCGCTCGAGCGGTCTTTTCGGAGGGCAGGGCTTGAGCACCTCTGCGTTGTGGTTCGACTACGACCGGGACGGCTTTCTCGATTTATTTGTTTGCAATTATGTTCGCTGGTCTCCGGAACACGACGTGTTTTGCAGTCTTGATGGCGCTCACAAGTCGTATTGCACGCCGGAAGCCTATCGCGGCGATACCTGCTGGCTGTTTCACAATCGTGGCAACGGCACCTTCGAAGACGTCACTGCAACGGGCGGCGTGTTCGACAGCAGCTCGAAGACTCTCGGCGTCGCCATGTTCGATTATGACCACGATGGCTGGCCCGACCTGATTGTGGCTAACGACACGCAGCCAAACAAACTCTATCGCAATCTTCGCAATGGGAAGTTCAAGGATGTCGCCGTCGAGGCGGGTTTGGCGTTCAGCAACGAAGGCAAGGCTCGCGCTGGCATGGGCGTCGATGTCGGAGACTTTGACAATTCCGGCAAGCTCGGAATCGCCATCACCAATTTCGACAACGAAATGATCGGCCTTTACCGCGCAAGCGCCCCTGGAGTGTTTGACGACGTTTCCATCCCTTCTGGAGTCGGCGCACCTTCGCGAAACACGCTCGGCTTCGGCTGCATGTTCCTCGACGTCGATTTAGACGGCGCCCTCGATCTCGCCGTGGCCAATGGACACATCGATGAGACCGTCCGGAACATTCGCGGAAATGTGGGCTACGCCCAGCCGCCGCAACTTTTTCTGAATCTGGGGAGCGGGAAATTCCATGATGTGGCAGCCGACGCTGGGGGCGGGTTGGAAAAACCTCGCGTGGGCCGCGGACTGGCTTATGGAGATTTCGATCGCGACGGCGATCTGGACATCCTGCTGACCACCAACAATGGCCCCGCGGTTCTCTTTCGCAACGATCAGTTGGCAGGGAATCACAGCATCCGTTTCGAATTGCACGGAACAAAATCCAACCGCGATGCCATCGGAGCGACGGTACAAATCTTCGCAGGAGATCTTCATCAATCTCGCACAGTGCGCGGCGGCTCGAGTTACCTTTCGCAATCCGAGCTGCCCGTGACCTTTGGCGTGGCGAAGCGCGAGAAAATTGACCGCGTGGTCATCGACTGGCCCAGCGGTCGCAGCGAAGAGTACAAAGCTCTTCAGACGCAGAAGGCTTATAAATGCTTGGAAGGAAAGGGGATAGAGCCGCTCTAGAATCTCTAGTTCTTTTCTAGTATTGCCGCTAGTCCAATTAATTTGCATGATTTTGCGGTTTCTAGTGCTTTCGCAGTATTGCCCGTTTCGCGCCAGAAAATTATAACTATGCCCACAAGCACCATCGCCTCCAGCTCGGCCATACCTTGGCTTGCTTCGGGGCACCCCAAACTGAATCACGGCCGGATGGATCTCAGACATCCGGTCGTTTTTTTTCTGCCGCCCAGCCGTTCCGTAGAGGCTTTCGATGCGCATTGAGTCGTCCAAGCGCTGGCTATCCCGTTTCTTAATTCTCCTCGCTCTCACTGCTGCCTATTTGTACGGCTTCCCCTCGGCCACCATCACCTACGCGGTTGTCGATCTGCTCCACGTCGCCGCTGGAGTCCTCGTCTTTTTGCTCCTTCTTGCTTTTCTCGTTCCTTTTCTTTGGAGCGCAAGCAATCTTGCTCGCCTCGGCTGGATTCTCCTGGCCGCCGGGAGCCTTCTCGGCATCGTGTTGATCAAAATCGGAACGCCGCATCGTTTTTGGGACTTGTTGTACGCGCACATTACCCTGAGTGTTCTCGGCACGCTTCTGCTTCTGACGGACTGGCTCCATTCGAAAGGTTGGCTGGGTCAAACCAGCATCAGCAGCGCATTCCGATTTGCGTCGCTGGCGATCCTCACATTCGCGATCTCCGCGGGCCTGTGGTGGATGCGCGAAGTCCGCTGGCGCGATGCCAGAGCAAATGGCATCGTCAACCCGCTGATGCCGCCCGACTCCATGGACCATGAAGGCGATGGAGCATCAGGGAAATTCTTCCCAAGTTCCGCGCAGACCAAACACGACGTCAACATTCCTTCGCAATACTTCATGAAATCGGAGGCCTGCCAACGCTGCCACGCCGATATTTACGCCCAGTGGAACAGTTCGATGCACCACTTTTCTTCTTTCAACAATCAGTGGTATCGCAAGAGCATCGAGTACATGCAGGACGTCGCCGGCGTGCGCTCCTCGAAATGGTGCGCCGGTTGCCACGATCCCGCCCTGCTCTACAGCGGCTTGTTCGATACGCCCATCAAGCAAATCGTGGATCGTCCGGAAGCGCGCGCGGGCTTGGGCTGCCTCATGTGCCACAGCATTGTGGAAGTGAAAAGCACTATGGGCCAGGGAGATTTCTTTCTGGAATATCCGAAGTTGCATGAACTGGCCGCCAGCGAAAATCCACTCGTTCGCAAGTTGCATGACTTTGTCGTGCGCTTGAATCCCGAGCCGCACCGCCGCACGTTCTTGAAACCTTTCATGCGCGTGGACACTGCGGAGTTCTGTTCTTCCTGCCACAAAGTTCACTTGGACGTTCCCGTAAATCGTTACCGCTGGATTCGTGGCTTCAACGAATACGACAATTGGCAGGCCAGCGGAGTTTCTGGTCAAGGCGCGCGCGCGTTTTATTATCCGAAGAGCCCGATGAATTGCGCCGATTGCCACATGCCATTCGTGCCTTCAAAAGATGATGGCAACATCAACGGTTTAGTCCATTCGCACCGTTTTCCCGGCGCGAATACCGCCGTGCCCACGGCCAATCGAGATGAGGCGCAATTCGAATTTGCCAAGAAATTTCTACAGGACAAGCAACTGAGTGTCGATATTTTCGCGATTTCTCCTGCGGGAAAAGAATCAAGCGTGCCGGTGCACAGCGAAATGGGCAAGCAGGAACTCTCCACCACCTTCGCGGTGGGTGAAGAATCCGAGGCCGCCCTGCCCAAGGGCCCGTCAGGCGAACTTCGGGCGATTACCGCTCCAATTGATCGCACGGACTCCGCCGTGCGCCGCGGCGATGATGTTCGCGTGGACGTCGTCGTTCGAACGCGCAAGGTTGGCCACTTCTTTCCTGGCGGCACCGTAGACGCCTTCGATGTTTGGTTGGAACTGCAAGCCACCGACGAAAAAGGCCAAAAGGTTTTCTGGAGCGGCCAAGTCGAGGACCACGGCAAAGGCCCCGTCGAGCCCGGCGCGCACTTTTATCGTTCGCTGCAAATCGACGGGCACGGCAATCCCATCAACAAGCGCAACGCGTGGGCCACGCGCTCCGTCGTTTACGTGCACTTGGTTCCGCCGGGCGCGGCGGACACCGCGCACTACCGTTTGCACGTACCTGAAAACGCAAGCGACAAGATTACGTTGCGCGCCAAACTGAACTATAGAAAATTCAGTTGGTACAACACCCAGTTTTCATTTGCTGGCCTTCCGGAAGACGTAACCACGCAATTGACGCGTAGCGGTGCTCCACAAACCACGCCGGATTTCGACGACCGCCAATTCTTCTTCAACGGCGACACTTCGGACGTGTCCGGCAATGTGAAAGCGATTCCCGATTTACCGATCATCGTTCTTGCGGAAGACACGAAGACTCTACGCGTTCTGCCACGCAATGCGACAGCGCCGCAGCCGAAGACCCTCAGCGTCAAGGAAGATTGGACGCGCTGGAACGATTACGGTATCGGGCTGTTCCTGCAAGGCGATCTGAAGGCCGCTGCTGCGGCATTCGAAAAAATCACGGAAGCCGATCCGCAGAATCCCGATGGCTGGACCAACATCGGAAGAGTGCTCTTGCAAGAAGGCGATATATCGGGCGCGCGCAAAGTGCTGGAAAAATCTTTGGCCATCGATGCGAAGCTTGCGCGGACGAATTTCTTTTATGCCAAAGCTCTCCGTGAAGACGGGGATTACGACGGCGCCGCAGCCCGCCTGAAAACTGTGCTCGAGCAATTCCCGCGCGACCGCGTGGTGCACAACGAACTGGGCCGCGTGCTTTTTCTCGAGAAGCGCTACGCCGAGGCCGTCTCCGAATTCGAAAAAACCCTGACCATTGATCCCGAGGATTTGCAGGCGCACTACAACCTGATGCTGTGCTACAACGGCCTCGGAAACGACGCGAAAACTGAAGAGCACAAGGCGCGCTACCTGCGTTTCAAAGCGGACGAATCCGCGCAGGCCATCACCGGTCCATACCGGCAGGCGCATCCGGAAGACAACAACGAGCGGCAGCCGATTCACGAGCACTCCAGCGTCGTGCTCGGCGCAGCGGCACAGAAAAAGACAGCCGCACGCAAAGTGGCTGCCAAGGTTTCCACTGCGGAAAGCACAAGGCCAGGCAGTGGACACTGACTCCAACAAACATCTCAAGCGGAACAGCGAGGCGCAATGACCTGGATCAAAACGGTCCGGATGGACGAAGACGAGCGCGTCAAGAAAGCTATTGAAGCGGAACGAAAATTATATCCGCCGGAGTACAGGACACCGGTCCCCGCTGTGGACCACGGCGAAGCGGATAGCATTACCGCGTCGCACTCACTGATTCCGGACGCGCTGTACCACTCATTTTCGGCGTTTGGCGCGATGATGGGGCCGGATTTGCCGCTCACGCGCCGCCAGCAGGAAATGATCACCACGTTGGTGTCGGTGACCAACCGCTGCCACTATTGAATCGAATCGCACGCAGAGTTTCTGCGCCGGGTCACGCTGGATGACAAATTCGTGGAGGCGCTGCGCAGAGATTTCCGCACCGCGCCGATTAGCGAACAGGACCGCGCGATGCTGGAACACGTGGTCAAGCTGACGAAAGACGCCACAAGGTGTACCCGCGCCGACATTGAGAAGCTGCGTGAGGTGGGCTTCGACGACCGGGGGATTTTGCAAATTACGCTGATCGCTGCGTGGTTCAATTACATCAACAAAGTGGCAGACGCGCTCGGCGTGGGCCGCGACTGAAACGGGGGAATGGTGAAACGTCTGCTCGCTGCACTCCTTGTCACTGCACTGACAACTTTTCTGATTGGAAAAACAGGCGCGGGAGCCGCGTCCGATGCGCCGTCCTCAATTCAATTCCGCGACGTCACGCAACGGGCTGGAGTCCGCTTCGTCCACAACAACGGCGCGTTCGGTAAGAAATATCTTCCCGAGACGATGGGACCGGGCGTGGCCTTCATCGATTACGACAACGACGGCTGGCCGGACATTTTCCTGGTTAACGGAATGGACTGGCCCGGGCACGAGCAGAAACACGCGACGCCGAAGCTCTATCATAACAATCATGACGGCACATTCACCGATGTGACGCACAAGGCGGGGCTCGACGTCGAACTCTTCGGGATGGGCGTGGCGGTGGGCGACTATGACAATGATGGCTATGACGATCTTTTTGTCACCACTTACGGGCAAAGCCATCTGTTTCACAACAATGGCAACGGCACGTTCACCGATGTGACGCAAAAAGCGGGATTGCTGGGGCCGAAGGAATTCAGCACCAGCGCCGCCTGGGTCGACTACGACAAAGACGGGCATCTGGATCTGGTGGTCGCCAATTACGTGCAGTGGACGCCGGAGACCGACCTGTATTGCACGCTCGACGGCAAAAGCAAATCGTATTGCACGCCGGAATCGTACAAAGGCACGGCCGTGCGCCTGTGGCACAATCGCGGCAACGGCACGTTTGAAGACGTCACACAGCAGGCGGGACTCGGCGACGCGACCTCGAAAACTCTCGGCATCGCCGTGCTCGATTACGACAATGACGGCTGGCCCGACCTTCTGTTCTCCAACGACACCCAGCCGAACAAGCTTTATCGCAACAACGGCAACGGCGCGTTTACAGAGAAAGCCGTCGTGGCGGGCGTGGCGTTCAGCGAAGACGGCGTAGCGCGTGCGGGCATGGGTGTGGACGCGGCCGACTACGATCATTCGGGATACACCAGCGTATTGATCACGAATTTCTCGAACCAGATGCTTTCGCTGTATCACAACGAAGGAAAGGGATTGTTCGTTGACGAAGCGCCGCGCTCGGAAATTGGACGCGCGTCGCTGCTGACGCTCGGATTCGGATGCTTCTTTTTCGATTACGACCTGGACGGCTGGCCTGATGTGCTCGTGGCGAACGGGCACATCGACGCAGACATCCAGCGCGTGCAAGCCAACGTGAAATACGCCATGCCGCCGCATCTTTTCCGCAACATGGGGAAAGGGAAGTTCGAGGAAGTGACGAAGTCGCTGGGACCTGCGTTTGGGTCCCCGCGCGTGGGCCGTGGCGCGGCATATGCGGACACCAACAATGACGGACGGCTGGATTTGCTGCTATCCACCAACGGCGGACCGGTGTACTTGTTCCGGAACGAAGCGCAACGTGCTACGGCGGCGAATCGCAGTCTGCGCATCAAGCTGGTTGGCACGAAGTCCAACCGCGATGGCCTTGGCGCCACGGTGAGGCTGACCGCAGGCGGGGAAACGCAGACCGAGATGCTGCGCAGCGGCTCGAGCTATCTCTCCGCCAGCGAACTGGTGCTGACCTTTGGCCTGGGACAGCACGACAAAGCCGATACGATCGAGATTCGCTGGCCCAGCGGCCAAACGGACCGTTTTTCGGGCGTGGCGGCGGGCGCGACGGTGAGCGTAACGGAAGGAAAGGGCATTACTTCGCGCCGCGAATTCGGCGGAACGAGGGGTTACTGAGCTGCTGCTTTTTTTCTTTTTTTGTTTCTTTAGCTCTTCATCAGCTTAATCGTGCCGTTGGTTGTCACGACTTTCAATTCCCGTCCGCCTCCGCCCACGGTTCCGGCAAGCTCCTTCGAACTGAAGCTCCCTAGTACTGTTATCGGAAAATCTGTGTGAATTCCGCCATTCGTCGTTGCCGCATTCAACTTGAACTCTGCCGAAGCTGGCAGCGTCACATCCACGCTGCCGTTCGTGGTCTTCACTTCTAATTCGCCATTCCATTTCGCGTTGCCTATGGACACGCGTACTCCGCCGTTTGTGGTTCTCGCTGAGGTCCACTCGCTCGTCGAAACCTCCACGTTACCGTTCGTCGTCGTCGCCTCCACCACGCTATTCAGCTCCCGGCAAAGCACGTTTCCATTCGTCGTCATCGCTTGGAAGCGCACGCCGCGGGGCACTTGGACATCAAAGTTAATCTTTGCACCATGCCCGTGCCATCCGAAGGACTCTGACGAAACTCCGCCGCGGTGGCACCGCCCCGGCGTCATGTCTCTGGCCTGCACCGCGCAAATCGTCACACCGTCCGGGTACTCGACGACCTCGACGAACAATTCGCGGTCGTCATTGTTGCCTCTCCTCATGCTTTCGGCCCGCGCTTCATCGCCTTTGGCGCTGTTCGCTTCAATCTCTCCGTTTCGATTGATCACTTCCAGCGTCTGCCCAGCCTTCAGGTTTCCCTGCCAATGAAAATTGTCCGGTGGGAACACGGTGCGCTTCTCTCCCTGCGCCCACGCTGGGACAGAGCCAACCAGCGAAACCGTCGCTAGACAAACTGTTCCCGCTATCCAAGCCAGCGTAGAATCCTTTATGCCTTTCATGATCCATCTCCCTTCTTCACCACAAATTAAGGAACCCCAATCACCCTGGCGAATTGACATGATTCGTGGTTCTCTCCTAAGTCAGTACGAATTCTAATACGCTTTAGTTCCAAAAACGGTTTGCTCCCTTAGCTAGCCAAAAGAAGAATGGGCTATCGGCCTTATCGCTTACGGTTCCGGACGTAGAGCCAGCCGGTGCCATCGCATTGGCCGCACGGTTTTTCATTCCTAATTCCGGTAGCCAGGCACGCGGGGCAAGCCTCCCAATCGGTTTGGTTCGCCGCGCTTCCAATGACACCAGTGCAGCGCTTGCCCGCGGTAACTTGAGCGCATTGGCCGCTGATCATCTCCGAAGAGTACGACACGGCTCCGCAGCGAGTGCAAACAGCCACGGGTTGTGGTTTTTGGTCTGGCATGGAGGGTTTAGTTTCGCACGAAATTGGGAAACAGCAGCATGCAGAACTGCGGTGTTGCAATGATCTTGGTGGCGCTCGGGTTCAGCCACGATCCCTCGCTGCGCGCGGGATTAGACACACGTGCGTGCGTCTTGCGAGCAGCAGACAGTAGGATCGAGCGGGCAAGCCCCGCCACTAGAAACCAAGAGCGGACTAGAACAGGTTCCAGAGGAACTGGTTGTAAACCTCGTGATGGAACTGAACTTCCTGCGCCTTGACGATGGCGCCGAGGGCTCGCGGGCAGCGATCGGCGGCGGTGCGCTTCAGTTCAGCATATCGGCCTTTGACGTCGGCGCCGAGAAGCGTGGTGGTCCACTCAGCTTTCTCGAAGTTTTCGATGGCGGTGTAGATGTTGTCCGGCAGGAACCGTTGCGCGGAACGCAGATTCTTGATCTTGGCGGTTTCGCCGTCCAGGCCGGTCTTGAAGATGGAGTACATCACCATGTAGGGATTTGAATCGGGAGCGACGGCGCGCACTTCGGTGCGCATGCTGCGATCGTTCCCGATAGGGATACGCACCATGGCGCCGCGGTTGGTCGGGGAAGCGTTGAGCTGATTGGGCGCTTCGAAATGTGGGTCGAGGCGGCGATATGCATTGACGCTGGAATTGATGAGCAGGCAGATGTCGTTGCCGTGAGTGAGAATGCGGTCGACAAAATCCCATCCGAACTTGCTGAGTTTTTCTTCGCCCTTGGGATCCCAGAAGAGATTCTTGCCGTCTTTGCTGACGGAAACGTTGGTGTGCATGCCGCTGCCGTTGACGCCAACGACGGGCTTAGGCAGGAAGCTGGCAGTGAACCCCATATTCGTCGCGACTTGGCGACAGATTAGCTTGTAGAGCTGAATCTGATCGGCGGCTTGCACGACTTCGCCGTAGCCATAATTGATTTCGAATTGTGACGGTGCAACTTCGGGGTGATCCTTTTCGTTTTGGAAGGCCATGCAGCGCTGCACCTCGGCGGTGGTGTCAATGAACGTGCGGAGGGGATCGCCCGGAAGCGAGTGGTAGTAGCCGCCCGTGTTGACGTATTCGAATTTGTAGGTTTCGTGATAGCGGCGCTCAGCGTCGGGTCCGCGGAAAAGAAAACCCTCGATTTCATTGGCGGCGTTGAGCGTGTAACCCTTTTTCTCGAAGAGGCCGTCTGCGTAGCCCTTCAGAACACCGCGAATGTCCGCGGTGTAGGGTGTGCCGTCCTTGTCGATGACGTGACCGAATACGAGAACTTTGCCGGAGCCGAAAACGTCGGAGGGTGCCCAATAAAAGGAGGGCCAGTCCATGGTCAAGCGAAGATCGCTCTCGCGCTGGGCGGTGAAGCCGCGAATCGAGGAGCCGTCGAAGGTGAGATTGTCCCAGCTCTTGATGAGGAATTTTTTGTCGTAATCGAGCATGTGGAGGCGGCCTTCTAGGTCGCTGAACAAAACGGTGACCGCTTTGATGCGCTTTTCGTCGGTGAGATATTTGAGGCGCTCTTCCTGGACTTTGTGCACCGGGACGCGATTTTTGCGCTGCTCCTTGGCGTTCAGATTCAACTGCTCGAGCTCATCGTAAGAAAGCGTGAGAAAATTTCGCAGTTCGTTGGACATGAATCTCCTCGGGTTGGAATCAGACGCAAGTTCGGGGGTTGGCTTTGTGGCGGACGCGGCCATCAGAATCTCCTCATGTTCGGATTAGGAGTACTCAGTCGTAGTCTTATGGGGACAGATGCAGCCATCGGACGAGCATTAGGGTATCGCGGCGGGATTGCGAGCGTCAATCGAAAGACCTGATGCAAAGGATGGAAGAATCTATTGCTGTGGAAAACTGAGGGAAAAACCTGAGGAGCAACCAATTTGGCAGCGATACCGGGATTCGAACCCGGATTTTAGCCTTGAGAGGGCTACGTCCTAACCCTTAGACGATATCGCCAGGGACTAGAAAACAGGGCTTGCCGGCAATTTCCCGGCGTGAGAAGCCATTTTCGCATGGACGATCGAGACGATCAAGCAAGCGAATTCCCGTTAGTGGGCTGTTTCGAATTGCTTAGTTTTTGCCGCAATGTTTCCACGATCAGACCGACGAGCGCATACGTAACAGTATTCGCAAGAAGAATCCAATAGAAAGAAACGCTGAAATGGAAGATAACAAGCGCAATTGGTTGAGTTAGACCGGCCAGAGTGTACACAATTGGTTCTATCGGATTGTCCTTGTTCGCCGCAGCAAAATAGAGTGCCCAGCAGCCCGCAACGAGAAAGCCTGCACCTGCCCATCCAGCGATTCGGTATTTCATGCTGTCACTCCTGCTGTTTTCTGCTCCAATAGTCTCACCGATTCTTCCGAACTCCAGTAGTGATCGGTTACCGGCTCAAAGCGGGTGTTCTCCCCTGGTCGAACGTTCTGTTTGGGCACAACGCGGAGCCGCGGCGGCCGCGTTGTGTATAATGAACGACTGGGGGAATCCTAAAGTTTCATGCCGAGTGGCTATGGAAAATCGCATGCTTCGCTGAAAGTGTGGTTCTGGCGCGCGCTGCGCTTCTTCCATACGCGAGCGCGAGAAGTGCTCGCGATTGCAAAGGCTTTGCTTTCGACCGAGCATCCCTTCCTGGTGCATATCATTCCGACGCGGCGATGCAACTTGGCCTGCACGTACTGTAACGAATTCGACGATTTCTCGAATCCCGTGCCGCTTGAGGAAATGAAGAAGCGGCTGGACCTCCTGGCGGACATGGGGACGTCGATCATCACCATCAGCGGTGGCGAGCCGCTGCTGCATCCGGAGCTGGATGAGATTGTCAGACACATCCGGCGGCGCGGGATGATCGCGGGAATGATCACGAACGGGTTTTTGCTGACGCAGAAGCGCATCGAGGAGTTGAACCGCGCGGGGCTCGAGCACCTGCAGATCAGCATCGACAATACCAAGCCGGACGAAGTTTCGCTGAAGAGCTTGAAAACATTGGACCAGAAGCTCGAGCTGCTCGCGAATTACGCGTACTTCCAGGTGAATATTAATTCGGTGCTAGGGAGCGGGGTAAAGGACCCCGAAGATGCGCTGCGCATCGCGCACCGCGCGGTGGACCTGGGGTTGACCAGCACGGTAGGAATCATCCACGACCACAACGGGCAACTGAAGCCGCTGGGGCCGCGCGAGATCGAGATTTTTGAAGAAATCATGACGCTGAGCAAGCGATCGTTCTCGCGGTTCAACGATTTTCAGCACAACGTGGCGCGAGGGAAAGAACACAACTGGCGCTGCCGTTCGGGCTCGCGATATTTGTATATTTGCGAGGACGGCCTGGTGCACTGGTGCTCGCAACAGCGCGGGTATCCCGGGATACCGCTGGCGCAGTACACGCCCGAGATGCGGCACCGGGAGTTTTATACGGAAAAGTTTTGCGCGCGGCTGTGCACGGTTTCCTGCGTGCAGCAAGTGGGCATGCTGGATAATTGGCGCGCCCCGCAAACGCTGAAGCCGATGCCCATGACGCCGCCCGCGGCTCAAACCGAGCTGATGCAGATCGGGCCGGCACGAAGTGATTCCTGATTCGAAAAGCCTTTTGGTATTTCTCCCTAGCTATTTTTACTCCATGCACATTCCATTTGCGGTGGGATTGACGCTATGAAGCGTCTTGCTAAAAATGGGGGATTATGAGTGCACCAGCGATTGAAACAGAGAACCTGACCAAGCAATATCCCCACGGCTTTTTGAACCTGAAGAAGAGAACGTCGCTCGAAGGCCTGAACATGCAGGTGGAAAGGGGCGAAGTCTTTGGGTTCATTGGTCCGAACGGGGCGGGCAAATCAACAACCATCAAGCTGCTGATGCGGCTGATTTTCCCGACCGCCGGGAGCGCGCGGATTCTCGGCAAACCCATCAGCGACATCGAAATGCACCGCGATATCGGCTACCTGCCGGAGCAGCCGTATTTCTACGATTATCTGACCGCGGCGGAATTGCTCGATTATTTCGCCCGGATCCACGATCTGCCTTCTGCCGCCCGCAAAGAGCGCGTACAGCGGATGTTGAAGAAAGTAGGTTTGGAAACGGCGGGGAAAATTCAGCTTCGCAAATATTCGAAGGGGATGCTGCAGCGGGTGGGGATGGCACAAGCGATTCTCCACGATCCCCAATTGGTGATTCTGGATGAGCCAATGTCGGGACTGGACCCCGTAGGGCGGCGGGAAGTTCGCGACATTATTCTGGAATTGAAACGCGAGGGGAAGACGGTGATGTTTTCCACGCATATTCTGAGCGACGCGGAAATGTTGTGCGACCGCGTGGGCGTAATTGTGGGAGGAAAGCTGCGCGGAATGGGCGCGCCGGAACAACTCGTGGACGTAAAGACGCAAGGGATGGAGATTTTGTTCGAATTGGCGGGACAGAGCGCAGTGCCGTTATTGGCAAAAGCGACGCGCACGGGCGATCGTTACCGATTGCAGGTGCCCGAGGCGGAGCTGTACGGAGCAATCGAGCAGTTACGCGCGGCCGGGGCGAAGATTCTTTCCGTGACCCAGGTTAAGGCCACGCTCGAGGAGTTTTTCATGAACCTTGTGGAGGCGGACCGCGCTCAGGCCGCGGGGGTCGAGGTGAGCGGGAAATGAAGCGCGCGGGCGTGGTGGCGTGGAATACGTTTCGGGAAGCGGTGCGCGATCGCGTGCTGTACAACCTGCTGTTCTTCGCCCTGGTGATGATGGCGTCATCGATCATCGCTGGACAGATTTCAATCGGAATCGAAGAGACCGTTATCGTGACCTTGGGTTTGAGCGCGATCTCCCTGATCGGGCTCCTGATTGCCGTTTTTATCGGCGTGGGGCTGGTGTCCAAGGAAATGGAGAAGCGCACGCTGTACGCGCTGCTGGCCAAGCCGGTGCGGCGATGGGAATTCCTGCTGGGAAAGTTTGGCGGGCTGGTGCTGACGCTGGCAGTGAACACGGCGGCGATGGGGTTAGGTCTTTTCCTGGCGTGGCTTTACGTCAAGCCGTCGTTCGAACGAGGCGACACGACCCTTTTTATCGCGGTGTATTTCATCTGGCTGAAGCTCGCGCTGGTGGTGGCGCTGGCGTTGCTCTTCTCGTGCTTCACCACGCCAATCCTGGCCATTTTGTTTACCGCAGGCATCTACATCGTTGGGTTGTACGTGCAGGAGTTGAGAAATTTGCCTGTGGAGGTCATGAGTCCGGGAATGAGCGCCTTCACGAAAGGGCTCTCGTACCTGCTGCCGAATTTCGAGAATTTCAACATCATGGCTTTGGCGGCGCACAGCCGACACGTTCCCGGGGCGTTCATTGCGCAGAATACTTTGTACGCCGCGATTTATTGCACCATCGTGCTGACGGCGGCCATCCTGGTCTTCTCAAGGCGAAACTTGAAATGAAATCGGCGAAAACCATCGTGCTCGTGCTGGTGATCCTGCAGGGAGGATTCGCTGGAATCTGGAAACTGCAGCACACCATCGACCAGCAGCGCGCGGCGCTAAGCGAAGAGCGGGATTACGTCCTGCTGAGTTCGGCAAAACTGATGAAGATGATGAGCCTGGAATATGCACCGCTGATGGCGGACTTTTACTGGACACGCGTGGTGCAATTTTACGGAAACAAGCACGTGCGGGGCGACGCGAACCTTGAGGAGCTATGGCCGTTGCTGGACATTACGACGACGCTCGATCCCAACTTGATGGTGGCCTACCGGTTTGGCGCGATTTTTCTCAGCCAGCGCGCACCAGGTGGCGCGGGGAGGCCGGATCTGGCCGTTCAGCTTATTCTACGCGGCATCAAAGCGAATCCGGATTACTGGCGTCTTTACGAGGATTTAGGGTTCATCTATTACTTTGACCTGAAAGATTACAAGAAAGCGGCTGAGGCCTTCCAGGAAGGCAGCAAGAATCCCAAAGCTCTAATCTGGATGAAAGTGATGGCAGCGAAGATTGCGGCCGAGGGTGAGTCTTACGAAACTTCCTTTTTCCTGTGGAACGATGTCTATACAAATACCAAGGATTCGCAAATCAGAGAAAATGCCAAGCTGCACCTACAGCTGCTCAAGGTGCATGAGGATTGCAAGCAACTCGACTTGCTTGCCGATGAGTACGAAAAGCGTTTTGGACACCGCCCGAAACGTGTCAGCGAATTGGCGCAAGCCGGAATGATTCGAGGCGTGGCCGCCGATCCTCTGGGCTATCCCTACGTCTTCGATGACAACGGAAAAGCCGCTATGGACGTGAACAGCCCGCTCCTCGAGAAACAATTGCTCCTCGAACGGTTTAAGTAGGCTTCCTACCTTTCCCGCAACAAGGCCATCAATCTGTCGTGCACAGCAGGGTCATTCGTGAGTCAATGAGGATTTTGTGTGGAGGGCTGGAAGTATGGAAGCGAAATGCAGTTTCCGGGCCGGCGGCAAGGACATTTCCGAGGAACGAGCGTCCACCACTGCTGCCGGTGGCGTAAAGCGGAACGCTGGCAAGGAATGAGCGCGGGACGCCGGTTTGGAAGAGTTTGCCGCGCACCGAATACCCCGTGTCGTCGCGGTGCGCCGTAAATTCGACGCGATAATGCGGAATTCCCGCGCCGCGCACCCATTCATCGAAGAACCAATCCATGGAGTGACCACCTTCGAGATCCATGCCAGGAGTCATGACGGATTCCACTTCATGCTGAAGGTCATCCGTGGAAAGGGCGCGGTACGCATACTTGGTTACGAGTTTCTGGAGCAGAGCCGTAAAACGCGCGTCCGACTGTTTGCTGACAGGCTGGCCTGCAGCGGCAGGCTGACGAAGCATTTCCCGGAGCATATGAATGATCCAGGAGCCTTTGCTGTAGACGACGCGTTCGTACGCAGAAGGCGATTTCGAGGAATTGAGGCGCAGGCCGAGTGTAAGCGCTCCGATGTCACCCGTGGGCTCATCCGCATCCGGCGATTTCTCAGTAAGCTGGCGGCGGTAACGCGTAAGCCAGACGCGAAGCGTATGGTCCGGATTTCCCCGGGTGTCCGCAAAGAGCAGCGCGAGATAGTTGGAGATGGCTTCGTCAATCCACTGGTCGCGGTAGCTGGACCAACCGACCACATTACCCCACCATTGATGCGCGACTTCATGATAGGGAACGAGCTCGGTAAAGTGTTCCTGGCCGGTCGGAGTAAGGCCGGCGCGCTGTTGCGCTTCCCGCGAGAGGAAGGAAAAGGTAGAAACATAGAGGAGGCCGGGCCATCCCTGGCCAAAGGTTCCCGGAATCTGCGAGACACTCAGATTGTGAAAAGGAAATGGCCCGGAGAAAGTTTCGTAAAAATGAACCGAAGAATCGATTTCCTTTCCGAGCTGCTTTAAGGCATCGGCGGGACTCGGAGTGAGCACGGGAAGGGTGACCGCAAGTCTTGCGGAAGGGGCGCCGGCCGTGCGGGAGGTGATAGCAATCCCGTCCGGAGAGGAAGCCATAAGGCGGTTCTTGAGATTCTCTTCAAGCTCGCGGTTGGCGTAGACATCTATAGAATGGCCGCTGGAAGCCACCGAGGACGTGGCGTATTCCCCCAAATTGAATCCCGCAACGGCCATGGGCTTTTCCGTTTTCCAATGGCCCACGCGAAATTCACCTTCTTCGCGTTCATCCAGTTTGGATCCGGTGGCGACCAGCCGAAGTTTGCGGGGCCACCGAATCGTCAAGTCATACGTCGCGAAATCCGCGGGATCGCCGAGATGCGGGTACCAGCTTTCCCGGGCGCCAACGAACAAGACACTGTTTCCGGCATCTTGAATCACGTTGCCGCGATAGTGAAACTGCAGAGTAAATTCCTCGCCTTGGTGTGGAGGAGCGGTGAGGATCACATACAAATAATCGTTTCCGCGCGCGCTGCGCTCCTGCAAAGTCATACCCTCATTTTGAAAGAACGACAGGGGTTCACCATGCTCACTGGTCACGCGGTCGATGGTCAAAGCGCGGGAAAGCTCGAACACCAAAACGCGCGCTTTCCCGGTTTGCGCGCGAATCTGGAGGACTGCGGTCGCTTCGAGAGAGTTGTTGGGGAGGATCGCAGATTCGAGGGAATAGTGCAGAGCGCGGAAAGCCATGGGGCGAGCCGGAAGATTTGGGATGCCGTGGGAGGTCCAGGTGTCGTAAAAAGTCCCCGAGGCGTTTTTAACCGTCTGTCCGAGCAGGAATTGCTCTTCGCGCCTTCCATCCAAAACAATGTCGAATTGGCCGGTAGATGCGCCGTCCAGGCTGGCGTAGAAAGCGGGCCTGGGATCCGGTGACAAGAAGTCGATGAGAATACGGAGACTGTAAAGGGAATTGAGCCGGGCGAGTGCCGGTTCCCACTGGCCTGCGAAAGAGGTATCCGTTTGTGCTGCGAGATTTGAATTGTGAAATTGGGAGAGCAACTCAACTGCCGTTCCGTCCGAGAAGCGGAGATAAGCGCTAGCGAAGGTTTGATCAAGAACGGGCGCGCCAAGAAAGCGTCCCATCTGCTGTTTTTCCACTGGATCACGAGGGACAGCAAGCGCGTGGCCCCGGCCGGAGAAAACGGCTCCTGTGATCCGTCCATCCAGCGGCGAGAAAAAAGCGAGAGTTCCCTCTTCCAGGGAAATAACCGCATCGCCGCGGCGAAGCTCGATGCGATTCTCGGGGACCAGGCGATAACTTTGGGAAGGATCGACAGTCAGTGCGTTGATCGCATCGTACAATTCGTGGGGCGATTGCTCCGCAGCAAGAACGCCCACAGGCGCAAGGAAACACCATAATACGAAGACTCGAGCCCCAACCCGCATACAAGAAGTGTAGTCAGATTCGGCATGCAGGAACAAGGCGGGCCGTCCAAAAGAGCCACCGAGAACTAAAATAGACCGATGGTCCTAAGGGCAGCCTTTTACAGAATGCGGTTTCTTTTGCCTGGCGCGGCACTCCTCCTGCTGGGTGCTTACGCACTGGGGGATACGATTGTCCTCAAGAATGGCCGCCGCATTGCCGCACTCAGCGCGGTTGAGGAGGGAGACAAGGTCAAATACATGACCTCCGCAGGCGAATTGAGCCTGCCCAAATCCATCGTGGATCACATTGAAAAAGGTGGATTCTCTGGCGCCTCGGGGCCCCCAGGAGATGCTGCAGCGAATTTGACCATTGCACCAATCGAGATACGTCCTGCGGGCGGCGACAGAATCGAGGAGATTGAGCGCGCCGCAGTGCACGACGGGTCCATCGATCACCAATATATTGCGAAGCTGGAGACGGAAGCGCGATCGGGGAATTCGCGGGCCACTTTCAATGCAGCCCTGGGCCATCACGCAGCGGCAAACTTTGCATTGTCGCGGGGCGACCTGGAGCACGCGCTTTCCGACGAGCGCACTGCGGTGAGCTATGCTCCCGATGAGCCGGCCCTTCTGATGAACGTGGCGTACATCTACCTGAGACGCAACGAATACAAACAAGCCTTGGATTACTTGGAGCGCGCGAAGCGCCTGGTTCCGGAAAATCCAGACGTCGCGAAACTCGCGGGCTGGGCCTATTACGGCATGAACAAGCTCGATCAAGCCGTGGCCGAATGGAAGCACGCCCTGGCGTTGCGCCCGGACAAGGAATTGCAGATGGCGCTCGAAACCGCTTTGCGCGACAAGAAGGAAGAAGAAAGCTACAAAGAAAACGAAAGCAGCCATTTCAAATTGAAGTACAACGGCGCCGCCGAACCAGCGTTGGCCCGAGATGTGCTCCGCACGCTCGAGGCGCACTTTTCCGCGATCGAATCGGAACTGAACTACACGCCTCCGGAATCGATTGGCGTGGTCCTCTACACCGATGAAGCGTTTCGAGATATTACGAGGGCGCCTTCATGGTCGGGAGCGCTCTACGACGGGCGGATTCGCGTCCCAGTGCAGGGATTGACGGCCGTCGATGCGGAATTGTCGCGCTCGCTCAAGCATGAGCTGACGCACAGCTTCGTCGCACAGAAAACGAAGAGCGCTTGCATGGGACTGGCTGCCAGTTGCGCGTCACGCGCTCCGACGTGGCTACAGGAAGGGCTCGCGCAATGGATGGAAGGGTATCGCAGCGGTGATGACGCCGCGGCACTGGCACAGATTTTTAGCCAAGGGCATGCCATCCCGCTCGGCCGCCTGGAAGGTTCCTGGACCCGTTTGGATCGCGACACCGCGCACTATGCATACGCCTGGGCGCTCGCCAATATGGAATACATCATTCAAACGGATGGCATGGTCGATATTGACCGCATCCTGGACCGCATCGGCTCCGGGATGGCCACCGAGCAGGCGCTGCGCGAAGTACTGCACAGTGACTACAGCGATTTGATGGAGTCCACGGTGAACTATCTGCGCAAGAACTACGTGCACTGATAGCAGGACTACGAAATTCGTTCCAAATCTCCAAGCCAGCCTGGCTCTGCTCCTAACAATGAGCGAGGAGGGCCGCCAGCAACGCGGCGCGGGCGGGCATGGTGTTGATGAGGACGTACTCGTGGTCAGAATGAGCGCCGTCGCCGACAGCTCCGAGGCCATCCAGAGTGGGGATTCCCAGAGCGCCTGTGAAGTTTCCGTCGGAGCCGCCGCCTGCGGTGCACTCGCCGAGGGAGAGGTTCATTTGCTTAGCAAGAGACTTCGCGCGAGCGAAGAGGGACGCGCACATCCTGCGCTCGAGAGGAGGGCGATCGAAGCCGCCGTTAACCCTCAATTTTGCGCCCCTATGAATGGGGCGCAAAGCATGAAAGCGTCGCTCAATGCTGCGCATGTCGGAAGTTCGCAGGGCTCGCAAATCGAGAACGGCGCGGGCGCGTTCCGCAATCACGTTGGTGCGTGTGCCGCCCTCGACGATGTCGGCGTTGATGCTCACGTCGCGGCGTGCGTCGTTCCATTGTTCGATGCGGGTGATCTGGGCAGCTAGTTCGTGCACGGCGTTGACGCCCTCTTGGGGTGCCAGGCCCGCGTGGGAGGCGCGGCCTTGGACGATCAATTCAGCTTGACCCACACCCTTGCGCGCGGTTTTCAACAAGCCGCGCGGGCCGAAAGAGGGCTCGAGGACGAGGACGGCATCACTGCGGCGCGCTTCGGTTTCGATCAGTTTGCGCGAACATTCGCTGCCAATTTCCTCGTCGGAGGTCCAGAGGAAGACAATTCGTTTCCTAAGGACGATCTTGGCCCGTTGAAGCTCCGCCAGCGCAAAAAGCGCCTGGACAATGCCGGCCTTCATGTCGAAAATCCCCGGGCCGTAGGCTTTGGCGCCGGAGATGTGAAAGGGCATCTCCTTCAAGGTTCCGGTCGAATAAACAGTATCGTAATGGCCGAGTACCAGGAGTTGACTGGTTGGGCGCAATTTCCTGGGGGCGTAGATCATGCGCAGTTGATCCCCGCGATGTTTTTGCGGAATGCGCTCGACTTGGGCGCCCCGTCTCCGCCACTCTTTGGCAATAACGCCGCAGCAACGGTCTGCGGCAGTCTTTTCGAGGCTGGGCGATTCTGTGGTCACGAAGCGGCGCAAAACCGCGAGCATTTTCGAAAGGCGTGGCTTTAGAACTCGAAGAAGTTCCAAGGGCAAAGGGGAGTCGGCCATGGCGCGGACATGCTAGCAGCGCTTTGAAATCTGAGCAACCTGCATGCTTGATCGTGAGTGAGGGTTCAGGCGGCGCGACAGCGGGGATGTTGCCTTCAACCGAAGAGCGCGTATCGCAGAGGCTGCGGTTCGCTTATAATCAGAGTTTCCCCGGGAATATGCCAGGCGCCGCCGAGCGGGTGTGCGGCCACGGAGACCGCGAAATGATCATGGATGTCGTCGAAATACAGAAGATCCTGCCGCACCGCTATCCGTTCCTTTTTGTGGACGCCGTCGTCGAAATGGAGCGGTTGAAGAGCATCGTGGGCCTGAAAAACGTGACCGTGAACGAGGCTTACTTTCAGGGTCATTTCCCTGGAGCGCCAGTGATGCCAGGCGTGCTGATTATCGAGTCTATGGCGCAAACGGGAGGATTGCTGCTGCTGCAGGAAGTTCCCGACCGCGAGAAGAAACTGCTGTATTTTGCCGCCGTGGACGGCGCGCGGTTCCGACGGCCGGTCGTGCCGGGAGACCAACTGCGGGTGGAAATGAAGGTGATTTCATGGCGCGGCGACTTTTGCAAGCTGGAGGGGCGGGCGACGGTCAACGGCCAACTGGCCGCCGAAGCAACTTTAATGTGCAAGATGGTGGACCGCGTGCTGGCCGTTCAGGCGGAAAAATCCGCAAAATGACGAAGCCCGAGATTCATCCGCAAGCCACGGTCGCGGCAAGCGCGAAGCTGGGAAAAGGGGTTCAGGTCAGCGCATTCGCTGTGGTGGGCGAGGACGTGGAACTGGGCGATGGCTGCTTGTTGCACGGGCACGCGGTGGTGCGGGGGCCGTCGCGATTCGGCAGGAACAATGTTTTTCACCCCTTCTGCGTAATTGGCGGCGACCCGCAGGACTACACCTTTCGCGGCGAACGTGTCGAATTGGTTGCCGGTGATGGAAATATTTTCCGCGAGTACGTGACCGTGAGCCGAGGCACCCAGAAAGGCGGGGGCAAAACTTCGCTGGGAGGCGACAATTTTTTCCTCGCGTACTCACACATCGGGCACGATTCTCAAGTTGGCAGTCACACGCTGTTTGTGAACGGGGCCACGCTGGCGGGACACGTAACGGTGGAAGATTTTGTGACCATCGGCGCGTTTTGCCCCGTGCATCAGTTTTGCCGGATTGGGCGTTACGCTTACATTGGCGCTTCGACTGTGATTACGCAGGATGTGCCTCCGTTTTCAAAGATCGTCACGGAGCGCGAGACGAAAAGTTTTGGCATCAACACCATTGGCTTGGAGCGGAATGGTTTTTCGCCGGAACGCTTGCAGGCGCTGAAGCGAGCGTATCGGCTGCTCCTGCGCTCAAAGTTGAACACCTCGCAGGCGCTGGCGGAGATGAAAAAAACGCTGAGCGATTCCGGAGACGTCAAGGAATTAATCCAGTTTATCGAAAGCGCCGAGCGCGGCATCGTGAAGTAGGCAACAGACTGCCATTTCATGCCAGACACGAACGCTAACGCGAACAGCTGGGGACTCATCGCAGGAAACGGGCGATTCCCGTTCCTGGTGCTTGAAGGTGCGCGCAGCCAGGGGATTGATATGGCCGTCATTGCGCTGAAGGAAGAAGCGTCGCCCGAGCTGGAGAAGGCCGCAAAGCGTGTGCATTGGGTAAGCCTGGGCGAGTTGAGCAAGACCATCGACCTGATGCACCAGGAAGGCGTGAAGCAAGCAGTGATGGCGGGGCAAGTGAAACACAACAAAATCTTCAGCTCGATTCGCCCGGACTGGAAACTGGCGAAGCTGCTGTTTTCGCTTCCGCGGAAGAATACGGACACGCTCATCGGCGCGGTAGCTCGTGTGCTCGAAGATGCAGGCATCCGGCTGGTGGATTCGACGCTCTTCTTGAAACCGCTGCTGCCGGAAGCGGGCGTACTCACGCGACGCGCTCCCCATGAGCACGAAGCCGAAGACATCGCATACGGGCGCGGTCTTGCGCAGCAAATCGCGGGGATGGATATCGGACAAACGGTAGTGATCGCCGACCGCGCGTGTGTTGCCGTCGAGGCCATGGAAGGCACCGATGAAGTCATTGCGCGAGCGGCGCGAATCGCCGCAGGCAAGCCACTGGTGGTTGTGAAAGTGAGCAAGCCGGCACAAGACATGCGCTTCGATGTACCTGTAATTGGTTTGCCTACCGTCGAACAGATGAGAGAGGCAGGGGCCACGGCTCTGGCAGTGGACGCGGGACGCACGCTCCTTTTCGACCGGCCAAAACTGATCGAGCTAGCGGATGCTTCGGGAATCGCGATTCAAGCGTTTCCGCCCGCGACAATTGTGGAACCAAAGGGTGCCACCAGGGGAACTAACAAAGAATGAGCGCGGCGGCAGAAGCGAAGGTCCGTGTCGCCGTCGTCGGTACCGGCGAATTCGGGCGCAATCATGCGCGCGTGTATCGCGAACTCAGCGGCGTGGAACTCGTTGGCGTCTACGATCAGAATCCGCAGCGTGCGTCAGCCATTGCGAAAGAGTTTCAAGCGACTGTTCTGCAAAGCCTCGAAGAGTTGCGTGGCCGCGCCGATGCAGTAAGTGTTGCAGTGCCAACCGTTGGGCATGCTGACGTGGCATGCCAGCTGCTCGAAATGGGCCTGGATGTATTGGTCGAAAAGCCGATGGCCGTGGATTTGGCCGAGGCCGACGCTCTCCTCGCAGGCGCAAAGAAGAACAAGCGCATCCTGCAAGTGGGTCATGTCGAGCGTTTTAATCCTGCGGTGCGCGCGGTGGAACCGATCCTGAACCGCCCGCTATTCTTCGAAGTTCACCGACTTGGTGTTTTCACTCCGCGCAGCCTGGATGTGGACGTAATCTATGACTTGATGATTCACGACCTGGACATTCTGCTGGCGTTGGTCAAAGAGCCCGTGACGGAAGTGAAGGCGGTGGGGATCCCGGTGTTGACAGACAAAGTAGACATTGCGCATGCGCGGCTGGAATTCGCGGGCGGGGCCGTCGCCAACGTCACGGCGAGCCGCGTTTCCACCGAGCGTGTGCGCAAGATGCGCTTCTTCCAACAGCACGAGTACATTTCGCTGGACTATGCCCGGCGTGACGCCCTGCGCATCGGCGTCAAGAAACCCGGTCCTGAGCCGGAATTTGCGTTTGAAAAGCTAAATGCCCCAGCCGTGGAGCCCTTACACGCGGAATTGGAAGCCTTTGTTGAGGCTGTACGCACGCGCAAAGAACCACCCACGAACGGCGCGGCTGGACGCGCGGCGCTGGCCCTGGCTGGGCGCGTGATGGCAAGCATCCAGGAGCATGCGGCGCGCGTCCAACCAGAAGCATTAGCCGCGCGGGAAAACTCGACAACATGATCTCCCGATTCCTGGTTCCAATAGGCGCTCGTCCACCCGCTCAGGCCGATGCGGGAACGCAGCGCCGCCGCCCAACAACACTGGACGAGCGCACCCTCGTGCCGGCGATGCTCCCCATCGTGCCCTTGAACGGGCAATCCAGCATCCCTTCGCATTTGCCGCTCGAATCCATTGCCGCCCGCGTGGTGGTGCCACGAGACGTGAATCGTGAAGCCTACGGCGTTCAGGAAGACTTTTCCGTGCCGCTGCAGCCGACGGATCTCGACGAACGTATCACCGTGCCCGTCGGCGCTGCTCCTCCCTCGGTCATTGAACCGATGAGGCTTCCGCCTCCTGTGGACTTGGTTGAGCCCGACATTTTCATGACCGGCGAAGTGCAACTGGCCATTCCCGAGCACAAAGTGGAGAGCGCCAAGTGGCAGCTTACCACGCGCGCCTCCTCGGTCATTGTTCACATCCTGCTAATCTCCTTGATTTTGTTGCAATCGAAGTTGTTTCCGCCTCGCGAGCCCACGCAGACAGAAATTGAACTCGCGCGCAATCAGTTGAGGTTGCTGCTTCCTCCCGGAGCGTTCGAACCGTCGAAGCCATCGTTGCGGCCGACGCCACCTTCCCCCAAGGTGCACCTGGACCCGCGCGTTCTGCGAGAAGTTGCGCCCCCCGAGCCCCAACCTGCGCCGGCACCACAGCCGGAGAAACCCATAAACGAGTTGCCCAGTGCGCCGATACCGAAGGCCAATACGCCCGTACCAGACCCCCAGCCGAGCGCACCGGCTCCAAAAACGGATGCCCCCAAACCCGCCCTGAAGCTGGAGGCGCCGGACACTCCTCAGCCGCAGCATGGCCTGATCCTGCCGAAGAATTCGATCAACCGCTCACTTCAGGACACGATTCGCGATGCCGCTAAAAACCCGAATGTGACGGGCGGGCGCTCCGGCGTGTACAGTGGCCCCATGCCGCACGCGGGCGGCGGACTCAACGGAGGCGCCGCCGGATCGCAAGGCGCTGGCGGCACTTTCGGAAATGGCTATCAAATCCTGACGCCAACCGAGGGCGTTGACTTCAGCGATTACATGAGCCGCGTCGTCGCGGCGGTGCGTCGCAATTGGTATGCGGTGATGCCTGAATCCGCTGAGCTGGGTGACCGCGGCCGCGTGGCCTTGCAGTTCCGCATCATGAAAAATGGCTCGGTGCCCGACGGCGAGCCTGTACGAATCATGGGTTCGGGTAAGGAACCTCTGGACCGTGCGGCGGTGTCTGCCATTCGTTCGTCGAATCCATTCGAACCGCTGCCACCGGCCTTTAGCGGGCCTTACATCGAACTGAGATTCATTTTCCTGTACAATTTGCCCATCGAAGCCGCCTACCAATGAAGCTCCAGCGCCAGCAGATTGTTGGCAGTCTTCTCCTCGCTCTCTTCGTGCTCATCTTTATCTTCGTTCGCGCGCGGCACCTCCTTTTTAGATGAATGAGAATCTGACCTCGTTCCTGGTCGCCACTGTTGGACCGACGGCTTCGGGCAAATCCGCGCTCGGAGTCTGGCTGGCGGAGCAGCTTGATGGTGAAGTCGTTGCGTGTGATTCCACGCAGTTGTACCGCGGCTTCGATATCGGCACCGCCAAACCGCGCGCAGCGGAGCGACGCGATGTTCCGCATCACTTGATCGATGTCCTCGATCCCCATGAGCCTGCGACCGCGGGCGGCTATCGCCAAATGGCGCTAGCGGTCCTGGAAGATTTGAAGCACCGAAAGCGCCTGCCGATCCTTACCGTCGGGACCGGATTATATTTGCGTGCGCTGCTGGAGGGTCTTGCGGAAATTCCCCAGCGTTCCGAGGGACTGCGCGCGCGGCTGCGCGCCAGTGCGGGAGAGCATCCACGCGGCCATCTACACCACATTCTCGATCGGCTCGATCCTCTGGCCGCAAAAAAAATCGCCCCAAGGGATGAACAAAAGCTGATTCGCGCGATCGAAGTGTGTCTGTTGGCGCGCAAACCAATCTCCGAAGTGTATCGCCTGGGCCGCAAGCCGCTCGAAGGCTGGCGCGCCGTAAAAATTGGACTAATGCCTCAGCGCGAAAAGCTCTATGAGCGAATCCATTCCCGTACAGCTTCCATGCTTGAACAAGGATGGATGCAGGAAGTGCAAGACCTGCTGAAGAGCGGTCTGGACGAGAATGCAAAGCCATTTGATTTTATCGGTTACCGCGAATTGCGCGCCGTCCTGCGAAGCGAACTGTCGCTGAAGCAAGCACGCGAGGCCATCCATCAAGCCACGCGGCGTTATGCCAAGCGCCAGCTAACCTGGTTTCGTAAGGAACCTGCCGTGCAGTGGTTCTCCGGCTTTGGCGATGATCCGGCGTTACAAGCTGACGTCTTCAGGTTCCTGGAATCTCAGGGAGTCGAGGCGGGTCGCGGGGCTACCGAGAGGAGTGTATAATTCTCTTTCGGATGCATTCCTCCAGAAAGTGTAAGACCGTATCGTGACTTCCGGCCAGCTTCCGTGACGAAATCAACGCATCAAGTTTCGACAGCGGAGCGCGCCCTACTTGTGGGCGTGGGTTGGAAGCGTGCGCCCCGTTTTCCGGGCATGCCCGCGGGCGAGCAAGGCCGCGAAAATCTCTCCGAGTTGGTCGAGCTGGCGCGCAGCGCCGGGGCCGATGTTGCCGGCACCGTCTTCCAATTGCGCGAAGCTGCCGATCCCGCCACGCTGGTCGGCCGCGGCAAGCTGGACGAAATTCGTGCGGAAGCCACCGCGCACAAAGCGCCTCTGATTATTTTCGACAGCAACCTTTCCCCGATTCAGCAGCGAAACATCGAAACGGCCACGGACCGGCGGGTGATTGACCGCACGCAGCTTATTCTCGACATCTTTGCGCGCCATGCGCGAAGCCGCGAAGGCCAGTTGCAAGTGGAACTGGCGCAACTGAATTACCTGCTGCCGCGCCTGACCGGGAAGGGCACTGCCATGTCGCGGTTGGGCGGAAAGAGCGGCGGCGGTGGCGCGGGTGGGGCTGGAGGCGGAGCGGGGCGCATCGGCGTTCGCGGCCCCGGTGAGAAAAAACTGGAGACCGATCGCCGGCGGATTCGGGAGCGCGTGCGCAAGATTCAAGCCAATATCGACGAAGTGCGTAGGCAGCGGGCGCTCCGCCGCGAGGCGCGCAATGCCGTCCCCCTGGGGACCATTGCGCTGGTGGGCTACACCAACGCCGGCAAGTCCACTTTGTTCAACGCGCTCAGCCGCGCCGAGGTCCTGGTGTCTTCGAAAATGTTCGCGACGCTGGATCCCACTGTCCGCGCAATTCGTCTTCTCTCGAATCGCCGCGTGCTGCTGTCGGATACCGTGGGTTTCATTCGAGACTTGCCGAAAGGTTTGCTGACGGCCTTCCGCGCTACGTTGGAGGAAGTGCAGGAGGCGGCGCTGATTCTGCACGTGAGCGATGCCTCGAATCCGCATCACGATGAGCTGGACGAAGAGGTCGAGAAAATCCTGCGGGAACTTGACGTCGCGGACCGCCCCAGGTTACGGGTGCTGAACAAGGTGGACCAGCTAAGCGCCGAAGACCGGGAGGCGATGGATGTGGCCACGGCCAGAGCAGGCGGTGGCGCGCCAGTGCTTGTATCTGCGCTAACGGGCGAAGGAATCCCACAATTGTTGCGCCGCATGGATGCTGCGATGCCCGTCGATCCTGTTCTCACGCTTTCCATCCGGCTGCCTCTGGCCGAAGGCCGCACGCTGGCGATGATTCATGCGCTGGGACGTGTCTTACATTCGGAAATTGACGATTCGCATATGCGGCTTGACGCGGAGGTTCCTTCGTCGGTCGCGAAGCGGCTGCGGCTGAACGACTATCGAGTGAAAGGAACTTTTCAGCCTTCCTTATCGTAATCGTAGTTGTTGGTGAATGACGAGAGCTTCGTGGGAGTGTGTCGTTGACCTGCGAAGGTTCCGAAGTGAGGTTGCCATGGCGGCTTTCTTTCTCTGGTGCATTCTATTTGTGCTGTGTTGGCCGATTGCCTTGTTAGCCCTGGTCATTTACCCAGTTGTCTGGCTGCTGACGCTGCCTTTGCGCATTTTCGGTATCGCGGTCCACGGAGTTTTGAGCCTGATTAGTGCGCTTTTTCTGCTGCCGGTGCGGCTGCTTCGCGGGCCACGCGCTATTTGATACTTTCGCTGCTTTCAAAGTTCTTACTCTTGAATAAACAGCCTGATATCCCGTTAGTCCTTCATTTTGGAGCACTTGGGAAGGACGTCAAGCGGGCCACCGGGCATCCTCACCGCCTGTGGAAAACGCTGTGGAAACTACCCTTCGGGGTTTCCCCGGTATGCCTGTCCGCTCAAAAACCTGGTCAAGCGGTGATACTGGGGTTGCTTGTAACATGTTGAAGATACAAATACTTATGTCCCTTCATCGGAGATTAACACTGCTAACCAGGGCAATCTCTCGACGGCAGTCCCCTTGGCAAATTTGCACAGTTCTGCAGCAATCCCCGCGCGTGGTCGTATCACCTCGCTCCCAACTCATCTCAACTAGGGTGTTAACCACGCGGTATCTAGCGAGTGCCAAATAGGTCAGGGTCACTTTGGATTAGCTTATGACTCTGCAGGTCGCCAACTATGTTCAGACGTGTTGACGCCCCTTTTGCCGAAGTCTATAGTGAAGCAGCGGTGGCTGGAACCGCACCGCGGTACCCCGCCGTCATGCACCCATGAACCTTCCGAACTCACTGACGCTGCTGCGGATATTCTTCGTGCCCGTGCTCATCGTGATTCTCCTCACCCGCAGCCCCACGGTACAGCTCTTGGGTTTTACCATGCACTTCGAAGTTTGGGGAGTGCTGATCCTCCTGCTGGCCGCGGCAACGGATTGGGCGGATGGGTATTTGGCGCGCAGGCGTCTCCAAGTCACCACCTTGGGCATTCTCCTCGACCCTATCGCCGACAAATTACTGATTTCGGCGGCGTTCATCGCGCTGGTGGATATGCATCTGGTTAAGGCCTGGATGGCGGTCATCATCATCGGGCGCGAATTTACGGTTCTCGGACTGCGGAATATTGCTTCGGCAGAGGGTTTCACCATTGCGGCTTCTACCCTCGGTAAGACAAAGATGGTCTTGCAAGTTTGTGCCGTGGCGATTGTGATCGTGGGAGCGCGGCATCCCTCCATGAACCCCTTGGGGCTCTTCCTGCTCTGGCTCGTGGTGATTAGCGCTCTGGTTTCCGCCGCGCAGTATTTCCTGCGCTTCTGGAGCCACGTGGACGACAGCATCAAACAGCGCCGCAAGTTGCGCATGCTCGAAGCCAGCAAGAAGTCTCAGGATGCCGTGTCTCTCTGAAGGGGACCAGCGAGCCATGCTGGCACTGGCCCGCGAAGCTATCCGCGGAGCTGTCCTGCATCGTACGCTCCCCGAGGTCATCCCTCGTGAAGGAATCTTCTACGAGCGGCGCGGTGTCTTCGTGACACTCCATGTGCGCGGGCAGCTGCAAGGATGCATTGGCGTGACTGAACCTAGTGAGCCTTTGGGAGAGGCCGTGGTCCGATGCGCCGTTAGTGCCGCCATGCAGGATCCTCGCTTTACGCCCGTGAAGGAGCCTCAGCTCGAAGAGATGGGCATCGAGATTTCCTTGCTTTCTCGCCTGGAACCGATCGTTCCCGAGGCCATCGAAGTTGGACGCCACGGGCTCTTGATCGCCAAGCGTGCACAGCGAGGGCTCCTTCTGCCCAAGGTTGCCATCGAACATCGGCTCACGCGTGAACAGTTTCTCGAAGAAACTTGCCGCAAGGCAGGGTTGCCACGCGAGGCGTGGAAAGACCCAGAAACGCAAATTTTTGGGTTTACCTGTGAAGTTTTCTCCGACGATTCTTCTTCGCGGAGAATTTGACCATCCATCGCGAACGAACTCCGTAGGTTGCCGAGCGAAAAAGAAAAGGCCCGCGCGGGAAACCCGGCGGGCCGGAATTGCTCGATGAGTGTCAGTCGGTTATTCGATTTCGATGTAGTCGCCGGCGTACACCTCAGATGAACTGAACGTGATCATCATCGTGGACGAATTGCGGCTCGCATTGAAAACAATACCCTCGCCGAGGATTTCTCGGGGCAAGTCGTTCCACCCGTAGCGCTGCGGCGCGCTTCCGAACCCGTACATCGTGAACTGATAATCCTTTTCCTGCGGCACCGTTTCGGCTGTCGAGCCCTGGTAGCGGAATATTCGGAAGTAATCGCCAACCTTAACGCCTTGATTCGTGCCCAGATTTACATACACGGCGCTGTTCTTCCCGAGGGCGTCGGAATGATCTTTCCCAGCCACGATCATGGCCACCGGCTTGCCGCTGACCGGCGCAAAATGATCAAACGCGCCAACTTCCTTGAAGGAAGGCGTCTGGCGCTCCTGGTAGGGCAGGACAACATCTCCGCGCTGCATATAGTCGCAGGAGAAGATGACCTGGGCCACGGAAACCTTTGGCTGAACATTGACGACGCGAACTTGCCCCGCGTCGATATACGCCGTACCCATGGCCTTCATCAGTTTTTCCTGCCACTTGAACCACGGCGTATCGCCGGCGTAATCGTCGGGCCGCACAACGGAAAACCGGTCGCCAACGCGGACGCCTTTGTCTTGCCCGCGGTTGATGTATACGTAGTCGCCGTTTGTCCAGGTGAGCTTGTAGTTGGACTGCTCGCCGGAAACGAGCCGGAATTCTCCCGAGACCTTCTGGTCCGTCATAAAACCCGAGCAATTCACCATGTTGTAGTCGGGCGCCGTCACCACTTTCGGAGCGGTCCGAATCTCCTGGGACGAGCTCGCCGCAGCTCCCATCAACAGCACCAATGACAAAGCAGGTATTCTCACGCGCATTTCCAAGACTCCTTCGAAGACACGCCTAACCGGCCGTGCGGGGACTTTTCCTAGCGAAATTATCAGGGCTCATCCCCTGCGTCAACCAGTAGCCTGGGGTTGCTTTACACTTTTGATACGGCATACTAGGAGCCGTCTTTTCAGTAGCTTGGCGGCATAGGGTGGGGAATGGGTCTCTTTGGCGTAGGAGTCCAGCGCGTTTGTGCGGTCGTGGCGGCCACGACGGCATCGGAGATGTCCCGCCAGGTGCGTACCGCCCTGCGGAGCGCCCGGACCATTGAGCTGCGCCTCGATTGGCTGCGAAGCGATGCCGAGCGTTTGCGGTTTCTACGTTGGTTGAGGAAGCGCCGCCACGCAAGTGCAACATTTCTCGCCACTTGCCGCCGTAAAGAAGGTGGCGGGAGGTTCGCGGGAGACATCGCTCGCCAGCTTCACTGGGTTGCCCAAGCTCGTGAAGCGGGTTGCCAGTGGTGCGATATCGAGATGGAAACCTTCCGCGAGTTACCGGAAGGTTTCCTGCGGGCCTATCCCGTACCTCCCCGCATCCTACTCTCGATCCACGACTTCGACCGTACCCCGAACTTGCCCCGAAACATCGTCGTCGCGCGCCACGGTCTGGTGGATGCCGTGAAAATCGCCGCCCATGCTAGGACCATCGCCGACAGCGTGCGCCTCTTGAAAGTGGCCCGGCACTCCCGAAACTTTGTAGCTGTGCCCCTGGGGGACGTGGGCTTACCCGCGCGCCTGCTTGCCCTTCGAGAAGGTAGCGAACTCGCCTATGCGCCCGTGGCGGAGGCGACGGCGCCCGGCCAGGTCCCTCTCGACGAAATGCTTCAGCTCTATCGCGCCCACTCGCTCAATCGGGGAACACACGTTTACGGGGTGATCGGCGACCCCGTCGGTCACTCGCTCTCGCCCTTGCTTCACAATACGGGATTCACGGCGCGCCACCTGAACGCTGCATATCTCCCTTTTCTCGTGCATCGGCTCGGCGATTTTCTAAAGGCCATCCCGGACTTTGGAATCCGCGGATTCAGCATCACTCTGCCGCACAAGCAGGCCATCCTCAAACATCTGAAAGAATGCGAACCGCTGGCGGCGGAGATTGGCGCGGTCAACACCGTTGTGGTCCGCCGTGATGGCTCGCTGTATGGTTGCAACACGGATTATGTCGGCGTGCTGCGGGCGCTTCAGCGCAAGCTACGCCTACAGGGCAGTCGAGCCTTGATCTTCGGCGCCGGTGGCTCGGCGCGGGCTGCGGCGTTTGCCCTGGCGCGTGCCGGAGCTACGGTTTGCATTTGCGCCCGGCGCGAGAATGCCTCGAAGGAATTGGCCCGCGCGGTTGGCGGGGAAGTTATTCCTCGCCGTGCGCTTCGCACGGAATCCTTTGATGCCATATTGAACGCCACACCGATCGGCATGCACCCTCACGAAGCCATTTCCCCTTTGTCGGCGGGTGAGTTACAATGTCGCATCGTCATGGATCTCATCTACCGCCCCGAGAGGACCAAGCTCTTGGAGATTGCGGCGCGAAAAGGGATTGCTACGGTATCCGGGGTGAACATGTTTCTCGCTCAAGGCTTTGCGCAGTGGGAAATCTGGACCGGGAAGCGCGCTCCTGAAGCGGCCATGCGTCGTGCTGTTCTTTCCGCCCTGCGATGGCGTTCTTGATTTTTCCTCCTTCGACGCGACAAGAAGCCGGCACTCACGCTCACTAAACAAAAGCTATTTCTACTTTGGACTTTCGATGTCTGACCGTAAACTCTTTCATCCATGATTCAGCCTGACTTCCGCGAATTCCAGCGTCTCGCGAAACAGGGGAACCTCATCCCCGTCTACGACGTATTTTCCGCGGATTTGCTTACGCCCGTCAGCGCCTACCTGCGCATTGCGCAAGGCGCACGCTACTCGTTTCTTCTTGAAAGCGTCGAAGGCGGAGAGAAAATCGCTCGCTACACCTTCGCCGGCGCGCATCCAGAAGAAGTCTTCCGCTACGGGAACGGTGCGTGTGTCCTCGAAGACCGCGAACGTCTCGTCTGGGAAGAGCGCGATCCCATCTCTTTTTTGCGCGAGCGCATCGAGCGTTTCCGCCCCGTCCGACTGCCCGGTCTGCCCCCGTTGGTTGCTGGCGCCATCGGCTACTTCAGTTACGACATGGTTCGCCTTATCGAGCGCCTACCCCAGCGTCTAGGCGACGAAATCGGACTTTACGACGCCGTGCTCATGTTCTACCACGGCCTCATTGCGTTCGATCACGTCCAGCACCGCTTGTGGATCGTCCGCAATGTTTTCACGGAGGGCCACGGCAGCTTGCGCGCGAAATATGACGCCGCCGTGCGCGAAATCAAGAGGACGCGAGAGCTTCTCGAAGAGCCAGTCGCCGCGGAGCGCCCGAAGAAATCACCCCAAACTTCCAAGCGCGCCCCTTTGAAAGTGAGTTCCAATTTCCGCCGCCCTGAATATCTGGACATCGTTCGCAAGGCCAAGCAGTACATCCGCGCGGGTGACATTTTCCAGGTGGTGTTGAGCCAGCGCTTTTCCGTGAAAGCGCAGTCCCACCCGTTTGAAATCTACCGTGAGCTCCGCGCGCTGAACCCCTCGCCCTATCTTTTTTATCTTCAGCTCAACGATGTTGCCGTCGTCGGCAGTTCGCCGGAAATGCTCGTTAAGGTGCAGGGACGCGACGTCTTTTACCGCCCCATCGCCGGCACACGGTGGCGCGGCAAGGATGAAGCCGAAGACCTGCGCCTGGAACGCGAAATGCTCGCCAGCGAGAAGGAACGCGCCGAGCACATCATGCTCGTCGATCTCGGACGCAACGATCTCGGCCGCGTCTGCGAATACGGCACGGTAAGAGTGGAAAAACTCCTCACCGTTGAGCGTTACTCGCACGTGATGCATATCGTTTCGAGCCTGCGCGGCCGACTGCGCGAAGATGTCGATTGCTTCGACGCTTTGATGGCTTGCTTCCCGGCGGGAACCGTCTCCGGCGCTCCCAAAGTGCGCGCCATGGAAATCATCGAGGAGCTGGAGCGCACCCGCCGCGGCATTTACGCCGGCGGCATTCTCTACCTCGACTTCGCGGGCAACCTCGATTCCTGCATCGCGCTTCGGACCATGGTCGTAAAAAATGGCGTGGCTTACGTGCAGGCCGGCGGCGGCATAGTTGCGGATTCCACGCCTGAAGGCGAATATCAGGAGAGCGTCAACAAGTCCAAGGCTTTGCTGGCCGCGCTCGAAGCCGCAACGCGCGCGAATGGGGCAGGGAAGCAGCGATGATTCTGCTTCTGGACAACTACGATTCGTTCACTTACAACCTCGCTCAGTATCTCGGCGAGCTGGGTTGCAACGTCGAGGTCCATCGCAACGACAAAATCACGGTCGAAGAAATTGCCCGCCGCAAGCCCGAACGCATTGTCATTTCTCCAGGACCGTGCACGCCTCAAGAAGCGGGCATCTCCGTCGAGCTCATCGAACGCCTCGCCGGAAAATTCCCAATCCTGGGTGTTTGTCTCGGGCACCAGGCCATCGGCGCCGCTTTTGGCGGAATAATCATACGCGCGCCAAAGCTTTTCCACGGGAAAACCAGCCAAATCCATCACGACGGCAAAAATATTTTCCGCAGTCTGCCCGACCCGCTCACCGCCACTCGCTATCACTCCCTCATTGTCGAAAGGAAATCTCTGCCCCGCGAGCTCTCCATCACCGCGGAAACCGACGACGGTATCATCATGGGTCTCCGTCACCGCCGCCACAAAATCGAAGGCGTCCAGTTCCATCCCGAATCCGTCCTCACTGATTCCGGCAAGCAGCTTCTCTCCAACTTCCTGTCTTTGTAGAGGCCGGGCTTTAGCCCGGCATTCTTGGAACGTCACCAGTTCAAAGCAGCCAAAATCGCCCCATAAATCTCCATCCCGCGCCAAAAATGCCCGAGCCTCAGATTCTCGTCCGAGCTGTGCTGGTGATTATCGTAATTCACGATTGGCACGCCAATCCATTGCAAGCCCAAGTCTTCAAAGATGTACATGGGCACGCTTCCCCCCGTGGATGGCATGATTACTGTGTCGCGCCCCGCCGCTCCGCGGACTACCTCCACGACGGCTTTGGACACCGGCAAATCCATCGGCGTGCGCGATGCGCGATATCCTCCTTCATAAATCACTTTCGCCACCCGCGCATGCGCGCGCCGCTCCTCCAGGGTTGCCTCGTGGTCGACAACGAAAAATCCCTGCTTCTCGATAAACGAGGCAATCTGCTCAAACTTCTTCTTGGGGTCCTCGCCCTTCACCAGCCGCGCTTCCAGCGAAGCTTCTGCCTTTTCCGGCACCACGTTCTGCGCTTGTGAGCCGACGTACGCGCTGCGCAATCCGCGGACATTCAGCGAAGGTTCCATGATCAATTCCACGAGCTTCTTTCCCCTGCCTTCCGGCTTCGCGATGCCGAGCTCGCGTTTCAGATCAGCGTCGTTCTCTGGCATTTCTGCCAGCGCCTTTTTCTCCGCTTCGCCCAGCGCTGTCACGTCGTCGTAATAGCCGGGGATCAGCACGCGCCCGTCCTCATCCTTCATCGACGCCAGCAGCCGCGACAATTCCATCGCCGGATTCGGCGCCCAGTTTCCGTAGTGCCCGCTATGCAGCGCGCGCACGGGACCATAAACCGTGACCTCGATCCCGATGTCGCCTCGATTGCCAAAGAAAACCAGTGGGCGCCCGCTCTGATGCACAGGCCCATCCGCGGTAATGAGCAGGTCCGCGCCCAGCAGATTCTTATGCAGCTCCAATGTCTTTTGCAGATTTGGCGATCCCGCCTCTTCCTCGCCCTCCAGAATCACCTTGAGATTCACCGCCAGTGGAATGCCTTTCGCCCTCAGCGCGTCCAGCGCCGCCAGCAGCGCCACGATCGGCGACTTGTCATCGGAAGACGAGCGCGCATAGATTCGCCAGTCGTCGTTGTACGCGCCGCGTGTATTGGCGCCGTTTGTCGGGAAGGGAATTCGCTTGCCTCCTGCCTCAATCGCTGCGCTTCTTAGCACCGGTTCGAACGGCGCGCCATCGGTCCATGCTGCGGGGTCGACAGGTTGCCCGTCGTAATGTGCATAGAAAATCACCGTGCGCTTCGCTTCCGCCGAGATCAGTTTTCCGAACACCACCGGTCCGCGTCCCGTGATCGGCAGCAAATGCGTTTCGATTCCTCTGGCTTCCAGCATTTCCATCAAGTGCGCCGCATTCTTCTGAATGTTTGGCGCGTCGGTTGCAACATTCGGAAGGGCCAGAAATTCGCTCAGCTCCCGCACGATGCGGTCCTCGTTCTCCAGCCGGTACTCGCGCACCGCCTGGGCCAATTGCGCCGGCTTCGGAGGCCAGGTCTTTTGTCCCTGCGCTAGACACGGCAAAACGAGGGCCGCAATTGCGCCTACGATCTTCTTCAAGGTATTTTCTCCCGAGTTTTCTGTTCGCGACTAAGCTGCATTCGTGAACGCCTTAAGACTTGTCAGTTTCTCGCAAGACTCTCCGGAATCGATGGCGGAGCGCGCCAATTCTGCCGCGTCGCGGAAATTCTCAGACACTCCCGTTGCCACCAACGCCGCCGCGGCATTAATCACTACAATGTCGCGCGGCGGTCCCGCCTCGGCCTCCAAAATTCGACGGATGAGCGAAGCATTCTCTTCTGCCGTTCCCCCGCGAATGGCCTCAATCGGCGCGCGCTTTACGCCAAACTCTTCCGGAGTCACGCCGAATTTTCGCACTTTCCCGTTGCGCACCTCGGCAACAGTCGTTTCTCCGGCCAGCGAAATCTCATCCAATCCCCCCGCGCCGTGTACCACGAACGCGTGCTCTGTCCCTAGTTCCGCCAGCGTCGCTGCCACCAGGTCGATCACTTCCACCGAAAAAACGCCAAGCACCTGTGCCTGCGCGCCTGCGGGATTCGTCAGCGGACCTAGGAGATTAAACACTGTTCGCGTGCCAATCTGCTTCCTCGCCGGAGTCGAATGCCGCGTCGCTGTGTGCGCCGCTTGTGCGAACAAAAATCCGATTCCAATCTCCCGGATTGCGTGCCCATACCGTTCGAATGGCAAATCGATTCGCACGCCGAGTGCTTCCAGCACATCCGCCGACCCGCTCTGCGAACTCGCCGCGCGGTTTCCGTGCTTGGCCACGCGCGCTCCTGCGGCTGCCGCTACAATCGCCGCCGCGGTCGAAATGTTGAACGTCCCCGAAGCGTCGCCGCCGGTCCCACACGTATCCACCATGTTCGTTGGCCGCGCATCACCGTCCGCAAACACGCGGGTCGCGTGCCGCCGCATCACTTGTGCGAAACCTGCAAGTTCCTGCGCCTGCACGGGCCGCCGGTTCAGCGCTTCGAGCAGCCGCACAATCTCGGGCGTCCCAAGGCGTCCCGAAAGCAGCTCTTCCATCAGCGATTCGGCGTCACCGCGCGTCAGGGCTCGGCCCGTCTCGACGCGTTCGATCAGAGTTAGGCTCATCGCGCAGCGCCCCGGCAGCGGCTGTCAGCCATCAACAATTTACATTTGCTCGTCATTACCCCAGTTCTTTCCCAGTGAAATGGCGTGTTCTTGCTCCCTTTTCGTGTTCCGAGTACACTTTTATGTTTCGACTAGCCTCAAATTCTAACACTGGCTGACTGTTTCAAGCCCGAACGGGAACACAGAAACCTCAATGAAGATTCACGAGTACCAAGCCAAAGCAATACTCGCGCGTTATGGCGTCACCACTCCTCGAGGCGAAGTTGCTTTCACCAAAGAAGAAGCGCGCGAAGCGGCGCAGCGCCTGAAATCCAACATTTGCGTCGTCAAAGCGCAAATCCATGCTGGAGGCCGCGGCAAAGGCGGTGGCGTCAAGCTCGCCCGTTCGGCGGACGAAGCGGCGGACATTGCCGGACACATTCTCGGGATGAAGCTCGTCACTCCCCAGACTGGCCCTGCCGGTCGTATCGTCAAGCGCCTGCTGATCGAAGAAGGGCTCGACATCAAGCGCGAACTGTATCTTGGTCTTCTCGTGGATCGCGCCTCCGGCCGCGTCCTCTTCATGGCTAGCGCTGCAGGCGGCATGGAAATCGAAGAGGTCGCCAAGAAAGATCCCGCCGCCATTTTGCGTGAGACCATCCATCCTTCCGTCGGCTTGCAACCGTACCAGGCCCGTAAGATTGCTTTCGGCCTCGGTCTGCCGCTCGAAGTCACCACGTACGCTACGCCCTTTTTGCAAGCTCTCTACCGCGCTTTTACCGACACGGACGCCTCGCTCCTCGAAATCAATCCCTGCGTCTTGACGGGCGACGGCAAGCTCGTTGCCCTCGATGCCAAGATGACCTTCGACGACAACGCTTTATTCCGTCACAAGGAACTCCGCGAGCTGCGCGACCTCGATGAAGAAGATCCTCTCGAAGTCGAAGCCTCCAACTACGGCCTCAACTACATCAAGCTCGACGGCAGCGTCGCCTGCATGGTGAACGGCGCTGGCCTCGCTATGGCTACCATGGACATCATTAAATACGCTGGCGGCTCCCCCGCAAATTTTCTTGACGTGGGCGGCGGCGCCTCGTCCGATCAGGTCAAGAATGCCTTCCGCATTTTGATGAACGATCCCGCCGTGAAGGCCGTGTTCATCAATATTTTTGGCGGCATTCTCCGCTGTGACGTCCTCGCTACCGGCGTAGTTGCCGCCGCCAAGGACTTGCAACTGAAAGTCCCTGTTGTGGTTCGCATGGAAGGCACCAACGTGGAGGTCGGCCAGCAGATTCTCCGCGAAAGCGGCTTGAACTTCACTATCGCCAATGACATGAAAGACGGCGCCCAAAAAGTCGTGGCGCTCGCGGGAGGCGCCCGATGAGCGTCCTCGTCAACGAAAAAACGCGTTTGCTCGTTCAAGGTTTCACCGGCCGCGAAGGAACGTTCCACGCCCAGCAGATGATCGAGTATGGCACCAACGTGGTCGGCGGAGTCACACCCGGCAAAGGTGGAACCAAGCATCTCGAGCGTCCAGTCTTCAATACCGTGGCCGAGGCCGCCAAGGCCACTGACGCCAACGCCACTGTTATCTTCGTTCCCCCGCCATACGCGGCTGACGCCATCCTCGAAGCTGCCGACGCTGGCCCTGCGCTTGTCGTTTGCATCACCGAAGGCATTCCCGTGCTCGACATGGTGCGCGTGGCCTCCGTCGTGGATTTCAAGAAGACGCGCCTCATCGGCCCCAACTGCCCGGGCATCATTTCTCCCGGCAAATGCAAAATCGGCATCATGCCGGGCCGCATTCACAGACAGGGAAATGTTGGTGTCGTGAGCCGCAGCGGCACGCTCACTTACGAGGCGGTTCATCAATTGACGGTTCTCGGCATCGGGCAGTCCACCTGCATCGGCATCGGTGGCGATCCTATCGTCGGCACGCCTTTCCTCGACGCCATCAAGCTCTTCAACGATGATCCCGACACGCGTGCGATCATTTTGATCGGCGAAATCGGCGGCAACGCGGAAGAACGAGCGGCTGAATGGATCAAGGCCAACGTGAAAAAGCCCGTCGTCGGCTTCATCGCCGGGCAAACTGCGCCCCCGGGCCGCCGCATGGGCCACGCCGGCGCCATCATCAGCGGCGGCCAGGGCACTGCGAAGGATAAGTACGCCGCCATGGCCGCCGCCGGCATCCGTTGCGTCGAAACGCCAGCGGACCTCGGCTCCACCGCCGCCGCCGCCCTGAAATGAATTTTGGTAGCACCGGCTTCATCCTGTGCAGCTGACCCGATCTTGCAGCGCGAGCCTTTTGGTGGAGGTTTTGATTTTGTAGAGGCCCGGCTTTTAGCCCGGCGTGTCGGTGCAATTTTGGAGGGATTTCTTCGTGTCAATCGAGCGTACTTTTGCAATCATCAAACCCGATGCGGTCGGGCGCAATCTCCAAGGCGAGATTCTTTGCCGTATTCACAAAGCCGGCTTCAAAATCGTCGCCATCAAATCCATGCGCCTCACTAAGGAAGAAGCCGGTGGCTTCTACGCGGTCCACCGCGAGCGCCCTTTCTTCGGCGAGCTCACTGACTTCATGAGTTCCGGCAAGATCTTCGCCATGGTTCTTGAAGCCGATGGCGCCATTTCCAAATGGCGCGAAACCATGGGCGCCACCGACCCAAAGAAGGCCGCTCCCGGCACTATCCGGCGTGACCTCGGCACCAGCATCGGCAACAATTGCACGCACGGCTCCGACGCCCCCGAGACCGCCGCCTTCGAAATCGGCTACTTCTTCTCCGGCCTCGAACTGATCTGACTCTGCGTACGGGCGGGCTTGCACCGCCTTCCCTTGCGGTGGGCTTCGTTTTAGGAGTTCTTTCATCGTTGGCGCATTACTTCTTTACTTCATTTCTTCTAGAATCTTTCCATGGATCCCCTTCGCGAACTCGGCCGCTCTCTCCTTCTCTCCGGCACTCTCCTCGTCCTTCTCGGCGCTCTTCTTTACTTTGGGAACAAGCTCCCCTTCCGCCTGGGAAAATTGCCCGGCGACATCGTCCACCACGGCGAACACACTACGTTCTACTTTCCTATCGTCACCTGTCTTGTCCTTAGCGCTGCTCTTTCTTTTATTTTTTGGTTGTTCTCCCACTTCCGCCGCTAATCGACACCTTTCTTTCGGCATGGACCGCACTACTGGTATATATTCTCGATGCTTGATCATCGGGATTATCACGATTGCGCGATCCCGAATGGAGAATCCATGAGTCGTGCTCTTCTTGCTTTGCCGCTAATTCTTGCTTTTTCTCTTTCTGCTGCTGCTCAATCGCCCTCCGCAAAAACTTCAGCCCCTCCTCAGCAAGTGTCCCTGCCAACTCCCGTCACACTCCCTGCAAACCTTCCGCAGCCCCGCCCCGATGACGTGAAGTCCATCGACAGCGTCCTGTCTGCCCTCTACGGCGTGATCTCCGGTCCCGCCGGGCCACGCGACTGGGATCGCTTCCGCTCCCTGTTTCTGTCTCAGGCGCGCCTCACCTCCGCCACGAAAAACGCCGACGGCACATCGCGCGTCCACCCTATGGGTGTCGAAGACTACGCCAAGGGAGCCGGCGATTATTTTCTGCAACACGCCTTTTTTGAGAGCCCGATCGTGAATCGCGTCCAAACGTTTGGAAATATTTCACAGATCTTCAGCAGTTACGAATCTCGCCGCGCCGCCGGAGAAGCGCCCTTCGCCCGCGGCATCAATAGCATTCAGTTGCTCAACGACGGCAGCCGTTGGTGGATTGTCAGCATCTTGTGGGACGAGGAGCGCAGCGACAATCCTCTTCCCAAAGAACTCGCCTCCAAGTCCAGCGCTGATCAGAAATAATTGGATATGCGAGCGGTGTGCCGGCCTTCCATTGCCAATGGGAGGCCGGCTCTCGCTTTTCCCCGCGGCCGCCTCAGTGCACTCCAAATTCCGTCCGCATGAATTGCTTGATTCCTTCTTCCCCCGTCACTCGCAAACAAATCAGCTTGCCTTCGTTTTCCAAATCAATGTGAAAATCAAAGAAGGAGCAGCACTTGCTTTCCGCCAGCACCCAGTCCGCCAATTCCGCAAGCGTCACGTTTTGCGGACTGAACTGGAATTCGTACCCCTTCTCGGTCTCGACGATTTCCTTTCGTACCGCCATCAACTTCTCGCTCAGTTGCTTGTGGTGTGCACGCTCTTCCGGCGTCAGCGCTTTGGTGTTGCAAAAAAACTTGCTGTGCGTCGTTGTCATCTGCTTCTCCGCCTTTCTTCCTTCCGGCGCGGACTGTCCTGCCAACCCTGCTGCTCCTGCGCTCCCGGCGACTAAAGCCAGCGCTGCAACGGTCGCGATCTTCTTGCGTATTCCTGTAAACTGTTCCTTCGCGTAATTCATGGCTTTCCTTTCCTCCGAATTGATTTGCCACGTCCCATCCCGGAATGCTAGAAGTTAAAGTCCGCTTTAAGTCAAGACTTTGTTGTGTGGCGGGAACGGTCGTGCAGATTCCTTGGTTAGGGCGCGGCACGGCTGCTCCCTTCCTGCGGGGCCGTGATTTCAAGGAGTTGTCACGCTGAGCAAAGCGATCGAAGATTCCGGCTCCTGCCGGAAAGAGTCTCACCCGATCCCACATCAGATATGTTTGCCTGACATCGAAAGGGGACTCGCATGAAGATTGGTGAACTAGCCCGCCGCGCTGGCCTCCATGCCTCTGCCATCCGCTACCACGAGAAACTCGGCCTGCTCGCCCCGCCACACCGTACTGGCGGTCAGCGCCGCTATCCCCCTGACGCCCTCGACCGCGTCCTGCTTATTCGCTTCGCCGGCGAAATGGGTTTCTCCCTCGCCGAAATCAAGCTCTTTCTCAGCGGCCTCCGCGACAACGCTCCAGTCGGCCCGCGCTGGAAAAAACTCGCTGCCAAAAAACTCATCGAGGTCGAAGACCACATCGTCCGCTCGCTCCGCCTCAAAACCCTTCTCCAGAACCTTCAACATTGCCATTGCGCCTCCCTCAAGCAATGTGTCACCGCCCTCGGCCTCAGCGAAAACCTTCGCTTCATCGCGCGCCGTTCCCGTTAGATTTCTGGCAGTTGATCGCTAGCGCTGCCAGCGAATCCTCATACAAACTTGCGCAAACGAGGTGCGTCTAAGTTGCAGTAGACTGAATCGGATGTGCTTTCAGGAATTCGGACCCACAATGCCCCGTCGTCTCATCCCAACCATTCTCTTCGCCGTGCAATTTGTTTTCTGCGCCTATCCAGCTCCCGCGCAATCCTCCTCATCGTCCTCCTCTTGCCCTTGCACCCTTCAGGGTTCCGTCGTGGATTCCGTTTCCGGCCAGCCCATCCCTCATGCCCTGGTGAAGCTCGCCACCAACTCTCCTCGTGTCACTCTCACCGACTCCGAAGGCAAATTCCAGTTTGAAGGCCTCCCCGCCGGCTCCGTCACTCTTGAAGCCGTTAAGCCCGGCTACCTTGGCAACGATGGCTTCGTCCCCTGGTCTGGCAGGGTTACCCCCTTTCAGCTTGGCCCCGACGCCGCGCCTACCCTTCTCAAGCTCACGCCCGAAGGCGTCATCTCCGGCCAAGTCTCCGACGAAAACGGCGAGCCCCTCGAAGGTTTCACCGTCAGCGTCCTCTTGCCGGGGGTGGGTGTACTCCGGGGTGTACTCCCCCTCAGCTTGTAACGCCACGATTTTTCGCTCCTCCAGTCTTCCGTATATTCTTTCAAGTTCCGTATGCTCTAACTCCTTTGTTTCTCACTCTTACGAAAACTGCCGGCGTGTGCCCTATTCTTCCCGATTTGGAACGCGCCTCTGCGCTATCCTTAATCTTCTTCTGGACATGAGAACGGACAACTGACGACTGACCACTCAAAATGAGCCAACTCACATTCAATCTCCAGCCCACGCGCCAAATTCTTACCGTCAGTGAACTCACGGCTCGCATCCGCGACCTGCTCGCGCGCAACTTCACCGACATCTTCGTCCAGGGCGAAATCTCCAATTGCCGCGAAGCCCAGTCCGGCCACATTTACTTCACTCTGAAGGACGATCGCGCCCAGGTCCGCTGCGTCTTCTTCAAACAGCAGCAGCGCGGCATCAAGTTCCGCCCCGAAGACGGCCTGCAAGTCACCGTGCGCGGCACCATCAGCGTTTACGAGCAGCGCGGCGAATATCAGGTTTATGTCGAGAAGATCGAGCCCATCGGCCTCGGCGCGCTCCAGCTCGCCTTCGACCAATTAAAAAAACGCCTCGAAGCCGAAGGCCTCTTCGACGCCGCGCGGAAGAAGCCGCTCCCGCTGCTTCCCAGCCGCATCGGCCTTATCACTTCGTCGCGCGGCGCGGCCGTGCGCGACGTTGTGCGCATCCTCACGCGCCGCTTTCCCAACGTCCATCTCACTGTTTTTCCCGTGCGCGTGCAGGGAGAAGGCGCTGCTCAGGAAGTCGTCAAAGCGCTGAAGTTCTTCAACGCAAAAAAGTTTGTGGACGTTCTGATTCTCGCCCGTGGTGGCGGCTCGCTTGAAGATTTGTGGGCTTTCAACGAAGAAATCGTCGCGCGCGCCATTTTCGATTCGGAAATTCCGGTGATCTCCGGTGTTGGCCACGAAACCGATTTCACCATCGCCGATTTCGTCGCCGACGTTCGCGCCTCCACGCCTTCCGCCGCTGCCGAACTCGTCGTGGCAACGCGCCGCGAATTCGATAAGCACATCGCCGACCTGCGCGGCGCTCTTGCCGAGCAAATGCGTTATCGCATCCTGGTTCTCAGCCGCCGCATTCACGAGCTTTCCGGTGGTTCCGGTTTCCGCCGCCCGCTCGATTTACTTCGTCAGCAGCGCCAGCGCGCGGATGAAATGACCGCGCGGCTCGCTCTCGGCCTCCGCGCGCGCCTGGAACAATCGCGCAAGCGCTTCAACACCGCTCATTTGCGCATCGTGTCCTTTGATTTTCGTATGAAGATTGCCGCGTTTCGCTTGCGCCTCGAAAAGCGTGCCGCCGATCTCGGCGTTCGCGCCGAACGCCTGCTCCGCGCCAAGCGCGAGCGGGTCGCCCGCCTCGCCCTACAGCTCGAAGAACGCAGCCCCCTAAAAGTCCTCGAACGCGGCTACGCCATCGCCACCGACGCCTCCGGCAACGTTCTCCGCGACGCCGCCCAAGTCCAGATTGGCGACTCCGTCTTGCTGCAGCTCCACCGCGGCCGCCTCACCACCGAAGTGAGGAAGAAAGAAACAACATGAACTGTTTCCTTCCTTCTAAATCAGGGCTGTGTCGCCTGTCCGGCCCTCTTCCATTTGATTTCTTCAACTCTGTCGACTAGGTAATCGGCCATCAAGAGCAGGTCGTCTCGTTCGCTGGGGCTGGCAACCGCATCCGCTTTTCGCCGGTACAAAAGATTCAGATACGCCATCGCATCATCGTAATCCGGACGCAGCGTAATCGCGTGTTTCAGGGATTCAATTCCCTCATCAATGATGGCCCCGTATTTGCGGACATATTCCTCACGAGCGTCAGGCGGGAGTGGCTCAGTGTCCTTCACTTGGTGCGCGATGTGCGCTTGGTTGTAGCGCGCTCGCAACTCGTTGTTCGCGCGAAACGACAGCGTCCAGTCAATCACGCCTACCCAGTAACAGGGTTCCGGATCCTCCGGTTTGATCTGAATGTGTTTTAGATGGAAAGACTTCGACTCTTCAAACTTCCCCGGATCATATGGCGTGCCAGCCATTTGAAAGATAAGCGAGCCGATTCCGTCGATTGCGCTCAAGTTTTGCGGATCAATATCAAGCACGCCCCGGAATTCCTCGACCGCCTTGCGCCCAAATTCCTGATTCTTCTCACTTGGCGCGCCGGGAATGTATTGCGAAGCGTATGCGGTAGCAAGATACAGCCGCGCATTCATCAGCTTCGGGTCCAGCAGTTTAGCGCGTTGGAACTCAACAATGGCTTCATCATACTGGCCGTTCTTGAAGACTTGGACACCCTGATTGAGTGCCTGGCGTGCTTGTCTCTGATCTTCCGTTTGCGGTGGTGCCTCTTGAGCAGGCAATCTCGGTGCCATCAGGTTGCTCAGAAAAACCAACCACACGATCACAACCCCGGCACAAATACCCGCCGGGAATACACTGCTTCTGAATTTGTGCATGGAAATCCCCGGTTAACCTGCGGGCAGTCTCATTCTACCCTCGGCCGCCGCCGTAGGGAACCTCGAAAACGCGGAGAGACAGCTAGCACCGGAAATGATTTTGGGGCCCAAAACTTAGAACTTACAACTGATGACTTGAAACTATTCTTCGTCGGAGGAGGAAACTTTCAAAACTGCAAGGAACGCTTCCTGCGGAATATCGACTTGGCCGACGCGCTTCATGCGGCGCTTGCCTTCTTTTTGCTTTTCGAGGAGTTTGCGTTTGCGCGTGATGTCTCCGCCGTAGCACTTGGCCAACACGTTCTTGCGGATCGCCGCAACCGTTTCGCGCGCGATCACGCGGCTGCCGATGGCCGCCTGAATCGGCACTTCGAACATTTGCCGCGGAATCAGTTTCCGCAGGCGCGAGACGAGTTCGCGCCCGCGCTCGTATGCAAAATCGCGGTGAACAATGAGCGCCAGCGCATCCACCGGCTCGCCACCGACCAGCACGTCCAGCTTTACCAAGTCCGATTCGCTGTAGCCCGCAAGGTGGTAGTCGAGCGAAGCGTAGCCCCGTGAAGTCGATTTCAGCCGATCGTAGAAATCGAGCACGATTTCGTTGAGCGGCAATTCGTAAGTGAGCATCACGCGCGTCGGCGACAGGTACTCGAACTTGTTTTGCGTGCCCCGCTTCTCCTGGCAGAGCTGCAGGATTCCGCCGATCGAATCGTCGTTGGTGATGATCATGGCCTTGATGATCGGCTCTTCGATTTTTTGAATGTCGCTGGGATTCGGAAACTTCGCCGGGCTGTCGACTTCCGTCACTTCGCCGGTCACCCGTGTGATGCGGTAGCGCACGCTCGGCGCCGTGGTAATCAGGTTGAGCCCGAACTCGCGCTCCAATCGCTCCTGCACAATTTCCATGTGCAGCAGGCCAAGGAAGCCGCAGCGGAAGCCGAAGCCCAGCGCGACGGAATTCTCCGGCTCATAGAAAAACGCTGCGTCGTTCAACTGCAATTTTCCGAGGGCATCGCGCAGCGGCTCGTAATCATCGGCAAGCACGGGAAAAAGCCCAGCGAAGACCATCGGCTTGATGGCTTCGAAACCCGGCAGCGCGGGAGCCGGCCGATCGACTTCGATCACCGTGTCGCCCATGCGCGCATCGGCAACGCGCTTGATGTTCGCGACGATGAAGCCGACGTCGCCCGCTTCGAGCTCTTCAAGCGCGACGGGCTTTGGCGTGAGCGTGCCAAGCTGCTCGGCTTCGTAGGTTTGGTCGCCGGCGACGAGTTTCACTTTTAGGTGATTCGTCACGCGTCCTTCTTTGACGCGCACCAGAATCACGGCGCCACGGTAAATGTCGAACCACGAATCGAAAATCAGTGCCTGCAAAGGGTTTTCCGCGCTGCCTTTCGGGGGCGGTACACGCGCCACAATCGCTTCGATAACGTCCTCGACGCCGAGGCCGCTCTTGGCGCTGATCATCAGCGCGTCATCGGCCGGAATCGCTAGCACGCTCTCGATTTGCTCTTTCACGAAGTCCGGTTGCGCCGCAGGCAAATCAATTTTGTTGATCACCGGAAGGATGGTGAGGTTGTGTCCCGCGGCAAGAAAAGTATTCGCGACGGTTTGCGCTTCTACGCCCTGCGAAGCGTCCACCACCAGCAGCGCACCTTCGCACGCGGAGAGCGCGCGGGAAACTTCGTAGGAAAAATCCACGTGCCCCGGCGTATCGATTAAATTCAAGCGGTAGGTGTTTCCGTCTTTCGCTTTGTAGTGCAGGCGAATGCTTTTCGCTTTGATGGTGATGCCGCGCTCGCGCTCCAGGTCCATGGAGTCGAGAACCTGCTCGTGCATTTCGCGTTCGGAAAGCGCACCGGTCATTTCGAGCAAGCGGTCGGCCAGTGTGGATTTGCCGTGGTCGATGTGCGCGATGATGCAGAAATTCCGTATGAACTTTGGATCCATGTAGCTCGATTATCGCCCAGCTTTGCAATTGCTATTCGTTTTTTCAGTTACCGGCAGGAGCCGCTTCTTTTGAGGACAATGCGCCTCACGCAAGCAAAAACCGTGCCGAGTAAACATTCAGTTTGCCACAATTCGGAGTTCTGCGCAGCCGCAGAGAAAAGTTGCGGAGAAGCGTTGCCCCCCATCGGAAGGCGGGGGAGCAGGAGCGAAGCGCTAGTCGAAATGAGATGCGACTACGCCGCTACTCATTCTTCGCGGAGGATTCGAACGGGCTCGATCCGCGTGGCGCGATAGGCCGGAATCATAGTAGCGAAGATGCCGACCATCAAAAGAAGCAGAGCGACGGCGGCAAAAGTGAGCGGATCGGTAGCGCGGACGCCGTAAATGAGAGAAGAGACGACGCGGCTGAGGGCCAGCGCGGCGGCGAGGCCAAGCGCGACACCGAGGAGGATCGGCTTCAAGCCATCGGTGAGGATCATTCGAACGACGTCCTGGCGGGAGGCGCCGAGGGCGATGCGAATGCCGATTTCGCGCACGCGTCGGCGAACGGTATAGGAAAGAACACTGTAAATACCAACCGCGGCAAGCACCAACGCGAGCCCCGCGAAACAGGCGAGTAGAAGCATATTGAAACGTTGCGAGGAGACGGATTGAGTAGTCACGTCGTTCATGCTCATCACGTCGACCACAGGAAGGTCCGGCCCGACCTGATGGATGGCGCTGGTGACCGCGGATACGGAATTCATGGGATCGGAATTTGTGCGCACCGTGAAAGTCATGCCGAAGGAGCGCCAGGGCTCACTAGGAGGAGCCGTGAGCTGCGCCAGCGCAACGTAAATCGTCGCCACCGGACGCGTCTCGTCCAGCGAATCGAGCTTTACATCACCTACAATGCCGACAACTTCGCGAACGACACCCGGGAAAAAGGTGAGAGTCAAGCGCCTGCCGAGAGGATCTTCATTGGGCCAAAAACGGCGGGCGAGAGAATCGCTGATGAGCGCCACGCCAGGCCTGCCCGCGGCATCAGAATCTGAGAAGTCGCGCCCTCTCAAGATCGGAATGTGCATTGCGCGAGCGTAGCCGGGGCTGATCAGGCGAACGTCCACTTCAGGCTGCTCAGACATGGGCAGGACGGGGCGGCCTTCGATGGAAAAAGGCTGATGCGAGCCGCCGTCGCCGAGCGGCAAGCTATCGATAACGCCCACGGAATCGACTCCAGGAAGGGCCCGAATGCGCGTCAGAGCATCCTGGAAAAAACCAATCTGACCAGCAGGAGAAGAATATCGGTTTGCAGAAAGCGGGACCGTCATGGTGAGCACATTGTGAGGGTCGAAACCCGGCTGGACTTTGCGCAGTTCCCAAAGGCTGCGGATCATGAGTCCCGCACCGATCAGCAACACCAGCGAAAGCGCAACTTCGGTGACGACAAGAAGGCGGCGCGTTCCGCCGCCGCGAGCATCAGAGCTGCCGCGGCTCTGGCCCTGTTTGAGGGCTTCGTTGACGTCGGCTCTTGTGAAGCGCACCGAAGGAATGAGGCCTGCCAGGACACCGGCGACAACAGAAAGAAGAAGAGTAAACGCCAGTACCTGGGCGTCCAGCGTGATGGGCATGAACTTTGGGATGCGATCGCCGAGAACCTTCACGATCAAAGTGATGCCGAAACGGGCGAGAAAGAGCCCGAGTGCTCCGCCCGCAACGGAGAGAAGCACGGTTTCGGCAAGGATCTGGCGCAGGACAACGAAACGAGAGGCGCCGAGGGCCGTTCGAATGGCGATTTCTTTGCGCCGCGCAAGAGTCTTGGCGAGGACGAGATTAGCGACGTTGGCGCAGGCAATGAGCAGAACAAACGCAACGGCCCCCAGAAGAACGAGCAGCGCGGGCCGCACATCGCCGACGAGCTGTTCGCGCAAAGGGACGATGATGGCGCCCCAGCCTTTGTCATCTTCGGGATATAGTTGTTCGAGTCGGGTGGAAATGGCGCTGAGCTCTGCTTGCGCCTGACGGATGTCGACGCCTTGCTTCAGGCGGGCGACCACCAGGTAATTGTGATTGCCGCGAACCGCGCGGGTCTCGTTGGACCACGCAAGTGGGACCCAGACCTTGGCCCAGCTTGGGAACTGGAACGTTTCCGGCATGACGCCGACGATGGAATAGGTTTCGCCATCAAGAAGGATGCTGCGGCCGACGATATCGCGATCGGAAGCGAAATGGTCGCGCCAGAAATTGTAACCGAGCAGGACGACGTGACCTTGGCCGGGGCGGTCTTCGTCAGGTGCGAACGTACGGCCCAGCAGTGGCTGGACACGGAGCAAAGGAAAAAAATCAGGAGCGACCGCCGCGGCTTGAATAGCTTCGGGACGCTCTTTTCCGCCGACGTTGAAGGACCGGAATCCGTAAGCGGCCATGTGTTCGAACGAGGAACTCTGGCTCCGCCAGTCGAGGTAGTTGGCCGGAGATACCGAAAACATGGTCAGGCCGGGGAAACTCTTGGCTGGAGGAACGTGCCAGACCTGCATGATGCGGGAAGGGTCGTCGAAGGGTAGGGGACGGAGGAGAACGGCGTTAACGACGGAGAAGATGGCGGTGTTGGCCCCGATGCCCAAAGCAAGCACTATAGCCGCTGCGGCGGAGAAACCCGGATTGCGGCGCAGGATGCGAAGGGAAAAGCGCAGGTCAGAAAGCAGGTCTCGCATGGCCATGGATACACTCCTGATCACTTATTGCCTAGAGGCCGTGACATACATTAGAACGAGAAAAGGCGGGTAAATGTTTCTTGTGAATATTATTGCCTGAACCCAGCTTGCACAGTTCACGGCGGTGGGCTATTTTCACCAAACTGACCCAGTACCGAAACCTGTCCTGCTTGACGGTTATTGGCCCCCGACATAGAGTTCCCGGAACCGCTGACTTCATTGCGCGTCATCAACCGCAGAGAAATCGCTGACGCGGCGAACTCGGGAAGAGGGGAACTTGGGAAACCAGGCGAGCGCCGCCGAGAAATCTTTCGAGGGCAAAACGATCCGGAAGCTGCAGATCCGGCTGATTCCGTTCCTCTTTGTGCTTTACGTGGTCGCGATGATCGACCGCATCAATATAGGCTTTGCCGGGCTGACGATGAACAAGGACCTGGGCCTCAGCAGCCAGCAGTTTTCCATCGCGGCAGGAATTTTTTTCATCGGGTATTTTCTTTTCGAAGTGCCCAGCAACTTGATTCTGCACAAAATCGGAGCGCGCGTCTGGATTGCGCGGATTCTATTGACCTGGGGATTCATCGCCTCGCTGACCGGGCTGGTGCAGAGCGTCCCTCAGTTGTACATTGCGCGTGTTCTGCTCGGATTTGCCGAAGCGGGCTATTATCCTGGAATCGTCTTGTATCTGACGTATTGGTTCCCGCAGCGGGAACAGGCGCGAGTGCTCTCCCTCTTCCTGACGGGGTTTGCCGTGAACAGCATCGTGGGATCGCCGATCTCCGGCTTTATTTTGGATCACGTGCACTGGCTGGGGGTGGCAAGCTGGCGTTGGCTCTTTATCCTCGAAGGAATTCCCGCCATCGCTCTCGGATTTCTTACCTATTCTGTGTTGCCAAACCGTCCGGGCGAAGCGAAGTTTTTGACCGGCGAGGAAAAGGAGTGGCTGCGAGCGGAGCTGGAGCGGGAAGATCAACTGAAAGTACAGCGAGGGAGGCAGTCGGCACTGGAAGGGATGACAAATCCGCGAGTATGGCACCTGGTGGCCATCTATTTCGCGATGATGATCGGGAGCTACACGCTGAGTTTCTTTGCGCCGCAACTCGTGAAGTCTTTGTCCAAGGAATATTCGAACAGTCTGACCAGCTACCTGGTGATGATTCCATACATCGTTGCGCTCGCCGGGATGGTCCTTGTCGGCCGCAGTTCGGATCGCCGGATGGAGCGCCGGTATCACGCGGCGACTTGCTTGGTGGTGGGAGGAATTGGGTTTTTGTCGCTGGGCTGGGTTCATTCTCCTTTTGTGACCGTGGCCTTGCTGTCGCTTCTGGCGCTCGGTTATTGCAGCTCCCTCAGCCCTTTCTGGGCGATGCCCAGCGAATTTCTGACGGGATTCTCTGCCGCCAGCGGAATCGCTTTAATCAATTCGGCGGGAAATTTAGGCGGGTTTTTCGGGCCGTCCTTGGTTGGCTTCATCACGCAGAAGACTGGCACGCTGTACGGTGGCCTCGCGTTCGCTGGGGTTTCTTTGCTGATGGCCGCAACGCTTGTCTTGCTCCTTCCGAAAATTGCGCCCGTCCGAGTACCAGCGGAAATGCGGTGAGGCTTTGAACTGCAATGGGAGCTCCGTCGATTAATCTCGAGCGAGGAGACACGGACAATGCTTGTGAACCGGCGTGAATTGCTCTATGGCATGGCTGTCGCGTGCGCTGCCATGTCTGAGTTCTCTGCGTTCCAGGAGAGACAAAACGGCCTGCGGATTAATGCCGCGCGACTGCAGAGGCGGCTTGAGGATCTCAGCGTCAACGGGCGGCCTGCCGGTGGGACATTTGCCGATGGCGTGAGCCGTGTGGCTTATTCGGATGCTGACGTTGGCGGGAGGAAATATGCGATGGCAGCGATGGGCGAGGCAGGGCTGAAGCCGCGCATCGATCCGGCTGGAAACATTTTTGGAGCACGCGCGGGGTCGGATGCATCACTACTGCGCATTCTTTTTGGTTCGCACATCGATTCGGTGCCGAACGGCGGCAACTTTGACGGTGACCTAGGCTCCATGTCCGCGATCGAGGTGATGCGGACTCTGGAAGAACATCACGTGGCCACGACGCATCCACTGGAGATGGTCATCTGGTCAAACGAGGAGAATCTGGTTGGCAGCGCGGGGGCTGGCGGAGGATTGGGTGAGGGTGTGCTCAATCGCGTGTTCAACGGCATCCGCGTGGAAGACGGCCTGCGCAGGATTGGAGGTGACCCTGCGCGGCTGGTGGAATCGCGTATCACTCCGCACTCGTTTTGTTGCTATCTGGAGTTGCACATCGAGCAGGGCGGCACGCTCGACAAAGCCAAGATTCCGATTGGCGTGGTGGAAGGCATCGTCAGCATTGACGAATACGAGGTGGAGATTCACGGATTTGCGAATCACGCCGGGACGACTCCCATGCCGGAGCGGCGCAACGCTTTGCTGGCGGCTGCCAAGCTGATCGAAGTGGTGCAGGAAGCGGTGACGCGAGAGCCAGGGCGCCAAGTGGGAACGGTTGGGCAGTTGCAGGTTTTTCCGAATGCTCACAACGTTGTGCCGGGTTTGGTGAAACATACGATTGAGTTGCGGGACCTTTCCGCGGAGAAGATCGCCCGCCTGGGCGAGGAGATTCAGCGGCGGGCGCAAGAAATTGCACGTCAGACAGGAACGGAGATTCAAATCAAGAAAGTCGATCACGATCCGCCGGCGAATGCCGATCCCGGAATTCAGGCAAGAATCGAACAGGCCGCGGCTGGCCTGGGACTGAAAACAATGCGTCTGCCAAGCGGCGCGGGGCATGATGCGCAATGGATGGCTCGGCTGGCGCCGATGGGAATGATTTTTGTTCCCAGCCTTCGAGGGATTAGCCATTCGCCGAAAGAGCTTACCGCGTGGCAGGATTGCGCGAATGGAGCCAACGTGCTTCTGCAGACCATTCTTTCGCTCGACCAACTTTAATGCCAAAACCAGTGTGATTAAGCATCCGTTTCTTTAACCGCTGTCTGGCGACGCAATAGTTGCACCGACGATCAAATACGGGAAAACACGGATAGACAGGTTGCCGGTGTTTTTCCTACATTTTGTTTTTCGCTGAACCGGCGAGGTCCGGTGTCCCTGGCAAGTTGGGGCGGTGTTGGAGCGCAAGAGGAACGAACATAACCTCGGCAGCTGGTTTTGTGTGTCCATCTACTTGGCAGGAGGATCTATGGGGTCTGCACCGCGCTTGAAGGCACAAGATCTCCAGACGGCTCCAGTTTTGTCAAAGGAGAGCAGGGTTCAGCCGATCTATCTCAATGGGGAATACCTGGCCAGGAATCCGCTGTGGCACCTCGAAGAATCCGAGTGGAAAGCCGTTCAAATCACACGCATGCTCCAAAAGAACGGAGTATCTCCCGCGACGGTGTGCGACGTGGGGTGTGGTGCCGGCGAAGTGCTCAGGCAACTTCAGAAGACATTAGGCAACGACTGCAAGCTGTATGGATATGACGTCTCGCCGCAGGCCATCGATATAGCCCAGCGTAGAGCTAATGAGCGACTACATTTTTGCCTTGCCGACTTTTGCAGTGTTGAAGGGGCATGGTTTGACCTCATTCTGGCTTTGGATGTCTTTGAGCATGTTGAGGACTACTACGGCTTCCTGCGCCAACTGAAAGCCAAGGCCCGCTACAAGATCTTTCATATTCCGCTGGATATTTCTGTACAAACTATCTTCCGCAAAAATGGCCTCTTGAAGCGTCGCTATCTCCACGACCATCTTCACTTTTTCAGCAAAGAAACGGCTCTACAGGCTTTAAAAGACGCCGGCTATGAGGTGCTCGATCACTTTTACACGGCGCGCGCCATCGAGCTTGGCGACGCCCTTGGCCAACGGCTTCTTAGAGTGCCGCGCAGACTCTGTTTTGCTATCCACCATGAACTCACCGTCAGGATGCTCGGCGGCTATAGTCTTCTAGTCCTCGCCCGCTGACGCGAGCATCATCCTTCCAGAAAGCGGGACGACGGGTTAGTCCGTCTAAGGGTTGGGAGGAAACCTCGAATGATCAAACGAGCATCGATTCTTCTATTTTTGCTGTCGGCGATTCCAGTTCATGCGCAGGACAAAAAACCGACGACCTTGAGAGAGGTTTTGCTGGCGGAATTGAAGTCTACGCACGGTGTGGAAGATTGGTTCGTACCCGCGAACATTGCGGTGAAAGGTTTGACGGCGGAGCAGGCAAGCTGGAGCGACGGCAAGGGAAACCACTCGGTCGGCCAGTTGGCGTACCACCTGGTGTTCTGGAATCGCCGGAATTTCCAAGCTCTCAAAGGCGAGAAGCCGGAGAAATTTAGCGGCAACAACGACGAAACGTTCGACAAGTTCGACAGCAAAACCTGGAATGAAACGGTCCAGCAGCTCGACAACGTCATGAACGAACTGGAAAAGTGGGTGGAAACCGCCGACGAGGCGAAATTGAAGGAGTCTGCCCAAGTGTTCACCCACATCAGCACGCACAATGCATATCACATCGGCCAGATCATTTACGTTCGCAAAGAGCAAAGTTCCTGGGACCCCAAGAACGGCGTTCGATAGGCGCCGAAACTGTTACCCTAGTCTGGCCCTACAGACGGGTTGGAGTAGCCTCTTTCCCCTTGCTGCTTTTGCGGCGTTCGACAATCCATTCCCTTGATGCATACCGCAACGCGGTTTGCGATGGGTTTTGTGCGCTTCCGATGGGCGGTATATAGTGGAAAATGACCGGCGCCCCTCACGTGGCGCGCGGTTCCACGAATTCAGCAAACAGCAAACGCCGCAAAGGCAATTCGAACGAATGGCCGCAGACGTCAACAAGCAGTTGGATCGCGCCAAGCGCTTCCTTGAGAAGAATCGTGTCGAGGACGCGATCGAAGCGTATCTCGCCGTGTTGGACGAAGCGCCGCAGCACCAGGAAGCGACACAGGCGCTGGGCGATTTGTACGCGCGCATCGACCAGGCCGATCGCGCGGCGGTGTACTACGGCATGCTGTTTGATTTGCTGGTCGATCCGAAGGACGAGACCAAAGCGCTGGCTATCTACAACCGGTTTCTGCGTTCCATCCCGGCTCAACAAGCTCCCGAGCGCGTGGCGCGCTACGCTTTCCTGCAACAACGACAAAACCGGCCCGACGAAGCGATCGAACAGTACAACAAGGCGGGAGAGCTTTTCGTGGCCGCAGGACGCGATGAGGACGCGCTTTTCTGCTGGGAAAGAATCGCACAACTCCAACCCGACAGCCTGGAACGACAGATAAAGCTGGCGGAAGGCGCGGAGCGCCTGGGAAAGAGTGCGCTGGCGGCACGCGCGTTCCTGCGTGCGGGACAACTGGCCACCAACAAGGGTTCTTCGTCGGATGCGCTGAATCTTCTGGGGCGAGCGCAGAAGCTGGCGCCACAAGAGCGAAGCGTGGCGTTGCTGTACGCGCAAGCGAACTTGCAAACCGGCAACGCGGTGCGAGCGGTTTCGATTCTGGAGCCATTCGCGGCATCGGAAAAAGACGCGCCGTTTCTCATGACCTATTCCGAGGCGTTGATGGGCGCGAGTCAACTGGAGCGCGCCAGCGAAGTGCTGCAAAAACTGCTGCGCGAAAAGAATGAAGGGTTGACACAACTTTTCGATTTGGCGGAACGGCACGCCGCGGCGGGGCAGGAGCAGAGGGCCATTGCCGTCCTCGAAATGCTGAAGCGCCGGATGTTCGCCGACAAGCGGGAAAACGATTTCGCAACGATGATGGATGGGTTGGGCGCTAAGTTTCCTCACTCGCAGAGCATTCTGGAATTCTGGGCCGGCATCCACAATGAACTGAACCGCGAAACACAGTATTTCGAAGTGATGATCAAGCTGTTCGATGTGTACCTGACTTCGGGAAACGTCAAGAAGGCGGCGGAGTCTTTGGAACGGCTCGTGGACATCGATCCGTACGATTTCCGGAACCAGGAGCGGCTGGAAATCTTGCGCGGGCGCGTGGATGATGCGTACGTGAACCGCCTTTCCAGCCGCATGATGAAAGCAGGCCAGGCTACGGGAGGGCATACTCCGAGGTCGGGCGCAACGCCTGGCTCGTCAGCCTCTGCTCCACTCGGCGGCACAGAAGAGGGGCGCCAGATGCAGGCGCTGGAAGATCTGATCGTGCAGACGGAGATTTTCCTGCAATACTCGCTGCAGAGCAAAGCGCTGGAACGCTTGCAAAAAATTGCGTCCTTGTTTCCCGGGGAAGAGGCGCGGAACGCGCGGCTCTCAAGCCTGTATCAAACAGCGAATTGGTGGCCGCCGGGCGCGCAGAAACCCAAAGCGCAGCCTGCGGCGAAGAACGAACCGGCACCGGCGGCGTCATCCGTGACTGAGCCGCAGCCCGTGACGATTACCAGCAAGACAGGAGTGTATTCCGCGGAGACGCTGCGCGACCTCTCGAAGATTTCGGAGATCAATCAGAAGATTTTCCGGCAGCAGACTCCGCGCGCGATGCTGAACACCGCGGTGAATGAAGTGGGCTCGTATCTCCAAGCAACGCGCGCGTTGGCCGTGGTTGGCGCACCGGGCAGGCCACCGGAAATGGCCGCGGAATTTTGCGGGGACGGCGTGAAGCCCGCGCCGGGCGCACAAGTTGTTTTGTTGCTGGCGCAGATGGAGAAGGCCAAGGCGGACGAGCTTGGCGGGCTCGTAGTACAAGCCGCCGAAGGCTCGATTTTGCGCGACCTGGGAGTGGAGACGGCGCTGGGCGTGATGATCCTGGACAAAGAGACGCAGACGCCCGCGGGCATGCTGATAGCAGCACAGGCGGAGCGTCACAAGTGGAAGCCCAATGAAGTTTATTTTTTACAGGCCATTGGCGATCAGATGCTGATGAGCGTCAGCCACACGCGGCTGCGGTCGCTGGTGCGGCGCATGGGCGTGTCCGATGAGCGCTCCGGGCTGCTGAGCCGCAGCTCGTATGTGAGCTGCCTGCTGACGGAAGCGGACCGGGCGAAGTCGCAAGGCACTCCGCTGTCCCTGGCGGTTCTGCAAATCGACCGCGGAGGCGAAATCCTGCGGCAACAGGGCGAGCCTCCGCTGGAGCGCTTCCTCGAGCAACTGGCGCGGGCGTTGCAGCCGATTGTGCGACAGAACGATGTGCCGGTAAAATACACGGCGTGGTCCCTGGCGTTTATTTTGCCGGATACCACTCTGGCGGGGGCGCAGAACCTGGCGGATAAATTGCGGCGCGCGGCGTCGGGATTGCGGCCATCCTGGGATTCGACGCAGATTACGTTGAGCGCGGGAATTGTCGAGGCGGTTCCGAAACCGGATTACGACAGTGAAGATATTGTGACGGATCTAATCAATCGCGCGGAATTTTCGATCGAAGAAGCAAGGAAGAAGGGCGGCGACAGCATCATCGCGCTCGAAACGCCGAAACTGTAGTGATCGCGCATCGCGGAGTACACTGTGGGTGGCCATTAACGATGCTCACCTTGGGTATTTCCGCGCCGCCTGTGAAAAGGCTTCCCGCCAGTGTGTTTCCGGAGAAGGCAGGTCAGGTCGCTTTGGCGAACTACGTTTGGCAACAGTACGATTGCCGGACGAGAATAGAAGATGAAGCGACGTGTAAATTGAAACGAGGGAGACATGTTTCCGACGGATGTGGTGATTGTGGCGGGGGCGCGGACGCCGATGGCGCGCTACACGGGCGCGTTTTCCGACGTGAGTGCAATTGACCTGGCGGCGCATGCTTCGAAAGAAGCGATTCGGCGGGCAGGAGTTGACCCCGGCGAGTTCGATCACGCTGTTTTTGGCAACGTGATGCAAACGAGCACCGACGCGCTCTATGGTGCGCGGCATGTGGGTTTGAAAGCGGGGCTAAAGATTGAGACGCCTGCGGTAACGGTGAATCGCCTTTGCGGTTCGGGAATTGAAGCGATCGCGCAGGCTGCTCAACGGCTGCTGCTGGACGAAGCGACGATGGTGCTGGCGGGTGGCATGGAAAACATGACGCAGGCGCCCTTTGTGATTCGCGGCTTGCGCAACGGCTTGAAGCTCGGCGGCGGCGCGCTGGAAGATTCACTGATGGCCGGCCTGACCGACACGTATTGCGGATTGCCGATGGCATTGACGGCAGAGAAGTTGGCAGAGCAGCACGGAATCACGCGAAAAGACGCGGATGCGTACGCGCTGCGCAGCCAGCAGGCCGCGGACGCGGCCTATAGGGCGTGCCGCATCAAGGAAGAGCTGGTCCCCGTGGAAGTGAAGCAGGGAAAGAAAACCATCGTCGTGAGCGAAGACGATCACCGGCGGCCGGAAACAACCATGGAGACGCTGGAAAAATTGCCGCCGTCGTTCAAGAAAGACGGGATTGTAACTGCCGGGAACGCCAGCGGGATTGTAGATGGCGCGGCGGCGGTAGTGGTGACGCGCGCGCAAACCGCAAAAGAACGTGGGCTGAAGCCGGTGGGGCGCATCGTCTCGTGGGCCGTGGCGGGCGTCGACCCCAGCATCATGGGAATCGGGCCGGTGCCCTCTTCGCAAAAGGCGCTGAAGCTCGCGGGAATGACGATGGAGCAGATGGATCGCGTGGAAGTGAATGAGGCGTTCGCGGCGCAGTATCTGGCGGTGGAAAAGGTATTGGGGCTAAAGCGCGACAAAACCAACGTGAATGGCGGCGCGATTGCGCTCGGGCATCCGTTGGGAGCGAGCGGCACCCGGCTGGTCATCACAATTCTGAACGAGCTCCGACGAAATGGCTTGCGCTACGGGCTGGCCACAGCGTGCATCGGCGGCGGGCAGGGGATTGCGATGATTGTGGAAGCCATGAAGAACTAGTGACTCGTGAAACCTGACCTGTCTGCTTGATGGGCCACTCGTTTGCATCATCTAAACAATCTTTCTGATAGACTTCCGTTTCACCGCCTGGGTGATTCGTTACGGCGGCCCTGTAAACCAAACGAGGAAAAGCATGGCGATTCAAAAAGTGGGAGTCGTGGGGTGTGGGCTGATGGGTTCGGGCATCGCGCAGGTTTGCGCGGCGGCGGGATTCCCCACGATGGTGCGCGAAGTAAGCGCGGACTTGGTTGACAAAGGGCTGAAAGGCATCGAGAAAAATCTGGGTCGGCTGGTGGAGAAGGGAACGATTACTGAGGCGGTTAAGGGCGAAATTCGGGGACGGTTGAAGGGGACAACTTCGTTGGAGGATTTAAAAAACTGCGACCTGATCGCGGAAGCGATCATTGAGCAGTTGCCAGCGAAGCGCGAACTGTTTGGGGCGCTGGATGGCCTCTGTCCGCCGTCAACAATTTTCGCGAGCAACACCTCTTCACTGACGATCACGGAAATCGCCACGGCGACAAAGCGGCCCCAACGCTTCGTTGGGCTACATTTTTTCAACCCCGTGCCGGTGATGAAGCTGGTGGAAGTGGTGCGGACAATCGCGACCGATGACGCGGTTTATGAAGAGATGGTGGCGTTCGGCGGGAAGCTGGGTAAGACGCCGGTGCGCGCAAAAGATAGCACCGGGTTCATCGTGAACCGGCTGCTCGTTCCGTATCTTCTCGACGCCATTCGCGCACTGGAAGAAGGCGTGGGTTCGATCGAAGACATCGACAACTCGATGAAGCTGGGCTGCGGCCATCCCATGGGGCCGCTGACGCTGCTGGATTTCGTGGGACTGGATACGACCTATTACATTTCGCAGATCATGTTTGATGAATTCAAGGAGCGGCGCTTCGCCGCACCGCCACTGCTGAAGCGCATGGTGCTGGCGGGATGGAACGGGCGGAAGTCGGGACGCGGGTTTTATGATTACGCGGATCCACAGAAGCCGAAGGCGATAAAATTCTAGTGACTCTTACTGCCGAAAAGATACGGAATTAACGGAGAGGACGCCCCGACGGGGTCGGGCGGGCGCCGATCACAGAGGACACAGAGAAGAATCGATGGCTTACGAAAACATTCTGTTCGAGAAGAAAGATGGGATTGCGTACATCGCATTCAACCGGCCGAAGGTGCTGAACGCGTTGAATCGCAAAACTGTCGAGGAATTGCATCAGGCCTTGCTGGATGCGCGCGATGATGCGAGCGTGCGCGTGCTGATTCTGACCGGCGCGGGTGAAAAATCATTCGTGGCAGGCGCGGACATCAGCGAGTTGGCGGTGCAAACGCCGGTGAATGGCAAGGAGTTCTCACTGTATGGTCAGAGCGTTTTCCATTTGCTGGAGACTATGGGCAAGCCGTCAATTTGCGCCATCAATGGATTTGCGCTGGGCGGCGGCTGCGAGTTGGCGCTCTCGTGCACGATTCGAATCGCCAGCAAGACCGCGAAACTGGGGCAGCCGGAGGTGAAGCTTGGCATTCTGCCCGGCTACGGCGGATCGCAAAGGTTGGCGCGGCTTTGCGGCAAAGGCGTGGCGCACGAGCTTTGCCTGACCGGAGAGATGATCACCGCAGAAGATGCGCTGCGCATCGGTTTAGTCAATCATACTTATGAGTCTGCGGAACTGCTTCCCGCCGCGGAGGCGATGGCGAAAAAAATCATCGCGAACGCGCCACTGGCCGTGAAGTACGCCATGGAAGCGATTGAGCGCGGCGTGGAAATGCCGCAAGAAGAGGGCTTGTTCTTGGAAGCGACACTCTTTGCGCTTGCTTGCGCCACCGAAGACATGCGCGAAGGAACGAAAGCGTTCTTGGAGAAAAGGGCGCCGCAATTCAAGGGGAAATAGAGGACCTAAATCACGCAAAAGAGGTCAAGGATAAGCGGAGGAATTTCAGCGCGATCACCGATGTCAGAGAAACTCCAGCCCGGCAAAATTGATGGCGGTTTGAGCGCCGAAGGTTTGCGCTTTGGGATGGTCGTAAGCCGCTTCAACAGTTTCATCACGGACCGTTTGCTTGCCGCCGCAGTGGACGCCCTGGAACGCGCAGGTGCGGGGAGCAAAGATGTGGACGTGGTGCACGTTCCGGGCTCCTTCGAATTGCCGCTGGCAGCAAGAAAGCTTGCCGCCACGGGGAAGTACGACGCGTTGATCGCCATTGGATGCATTTTGCGCGGCGAGACGGCCCACTACGATTATGTGTGTTCTGAAACGGCGCGCGGGTTGCAGCTCGCACAGATGGACAGCGGGCTGCCCATCATGTTTTGCGTGCTGACCTGCGACACGCTCGAACAGGCCATCGATCGCGCGGGGCTGAAGGGCGGGAACAAGGGATTTGAAGCCGGGCTGGCCGCAATTGAGATGGCGCATCTTTCCCGCAAACTGCGCGGGCCGGAAGCGAAAGCGGCCCCGTCAACCGAACCGCGGCGGCGCAAGTAACGTGTCGCTCCGAACCAAAGCGCGCGAATTTGCGATGCAGATGCTCTTTCAGTGGGACATGAGCCAGCAGATCCCCACCGCGCTGGAGGCGAAATTCTGGAAGAGCGCCAAAGCTGCCGACAAGACGCGCACCTTTGCCAACCAGCTTTTTGAAGGCACCGCCAAGGATGTGACCGCGCTCGATGAAATCATCGGCAAGCACTGCGAGAATTGGCGGTTCGAAAGGCTGGCGGCCATCGACCGCGCGATCTTGCGGCTGGCCATTTACGAAATGAGCTCCGCGGATACCCCTGCCAAAGTTGTGCTGAACGAAGCGGTCGAACTGGCGAAAAAGTTTTCCTCAGAAGACTCCGGGGCGTTCGTAAACGGCGTTCTAGACTCCGTCCATAAGTCATTGACGGCCCAGTAGTTAGGCCCCGCAAAAGCAACCCTCCTATCGGTCAATAACAACCTGGCCGCCGCCTCCCGAAACTTTGCTGCCCCGCGCGTGTTTGACCTGCCAAGTGTGGTGGTGACTCCAGGAACGTTCTTAACGAGGAGCGAAAAATGAAGGCAGAACTCTTGGTTCGTCGAGGCGTGCTCGCGATGGCGTTTGCCGGTTTGCTTGCCGCCGGCGCTTACGCCCAGGATCCTACCCCCCAGCAGCAGGATATTAAGAGCGACAAGAAGGACATTCGGCAGGACAAGAAAGACCTGGCGAAGGATCGCGCGGATCGCAACGCGGATCAGCGCGATATCAACAAGGACAAGCGCGACCTGTCCAAAGACCGCGCCGACCGGAACGCCGATCAGCGGGATATCAATCACGATAAGCGCGATCTAGCGAAAGACCGTGCGGACCGCAATGCCGACCAGCGCGACATCAATAAGGACAAGCGCGAACTCGCCCGCGATGATGCCAAATATGGCGCCAACAGCGCGCAAGCAAAGGGCGACCGCAAGGACCTCCGCGCCGATCGCGCTGACCGCAACAAAGATCAACACGACATCAACCACGACAAAGTCGACCTGGCCAAAGACCGCGCGGATCGCAATGCCGACCAGCGCGACGTCAATCATGACAAGAAAGACCTGGCCAAGGACCGCAAAGACCGCAACAAGGATCAGAAGGACATCAACAAGGACAAGCGCGATCTCCATAAGGACCGCAAAGACCTGCGGAAGGATCGCAAGGGGCACTAAACTTAGTTTTCAGTTTTCACTCTTCAGTGTTCAGTGCAGAAAAGAAAGGCCGCTCGAAATGACGGGCGGCCTTCTTCTTTTCGGAGTGTGGCTTTCTCAGATTCGAATAGTTCCTTCGAACACTTTCACCGCTGCGCCGCTGACGCGCGGAACGAGTTTCTTCCCGGACTGAGTGACCGCGACCTCGATATGGCTGGGGCGGCCCATCTCCGCTCCTTGCAGAATGCTCAACGTATGCCCGGGTGTGAGTTTTCCATGGCGCACGAGATACGCGCCCAGGGAGCCCGCCGCCGAACCGGTCGCGGCATCTTCATACTGCTCCCATGGGAGCATGCCCCGGGAACACACCTTGCCATTGCCGTTCGGGGCGAAGCAGTACGCCATCGTGGCGTTTTTCCCCTGCAGCTTTCCGAGCTCGATCATGTTCATGGCGATCTTGCCAAGAGCGGCGCGGTTGCGCAGCGGCACCATCAGGTTGAAGATGCCGGTGGAAACAAATTCCGGCTCGAGTTTCGTGTCGAAGTCCTTAGGCGAAAGACCGAGTGCCGAAGCCAGTTTTTTCTTGTCGAGCTTTGCTGGCTTGAAGAGCGCTTCTTTCTGCGTCATGGTCACGCGGTACGGGCGGCCATCCTTGAAGCGGATCTCCACGGGCAGAACTCCCGCGCCCGTTTGTTGAAGAACGTGCACGCCGCCTTCCTGTGCGGGAACGACGCCAAGTTCCGCGAGCAGGAACCAGGTGCCGATGACCGGATGTCCTGCGAGCTTCAGTTCTTCCTTGGTGGTGAAGATGCGCAGGCGAGCGAGCGCTTCTTCATCCGTGGGCTTCTGGACGAAGACCGTTTCGGAAAGGTTCATTTCGCGAGCAATCACGAGCATCTCGTCTTCCGAGAGCCCGTCGCCGTCGGTAAACACGGCCAGTGGATTGCCTGCGAAGCGCGTGGTGGTGAAGACGTCGAGCGTGTGGTATCGGTGTTCCATAGCTGAGTTTCCCTTGGGTTGCAGCAGCGGCGTTCAGAGGCGCTGGAGTTGGGGGACGGTCCTTTCGTTGACAATGTTTCCTGTATTCAAAGTCGATTTTGGCTCGATCAGGACGAGGTGTACCTCTTCGTCGGCGACGGGGCAGTGCTCGACGCCGCGCGGCACGATGATGAATTCGCCTTCCCGCACGAGCGCGTCACGCTCGCGAAACTTCATCCGCAGCGTGCCTTTGACCACTAGAAAAAGCTCGTCTTCCTTTTCATGGTGGTGCCAGACGAAGTCACCCGTGAATTTGACCGCTTTGAGGTAGCAGTCGTTCACTTCACCGATGATGCGTGGATTCCAGTAGTCGGAGAACGCACTGAATTTGTCCTTGAGATTAACGACATTCATGACCTCACCCCTAGATCTGCTCTGACCGGCTAAAGATTGTGAACAGTTTCTGCCACAGAATCGAGAACGCGTCGCGTTGTTTCTGGCCTGGCGGTTTCGGAATAAATGCGCAGGACGTTTTCGGTGCCTGACGCGCGGACCATCACCCAACCTGCTTCGCCGAGATAGAGTTTGATGCCGTCCATGTTTTCACGTTGCACGACAGGGAAATCGAGGACGCGGCTGAGCTTTCCGTCGGAAAAATGCGAAATGGCTTTTTCTTTTTGTCCGGGCTTAAGTTCGAGATCCACGCGCCCGTAGTGGTATTCGCCAAACTCGGCATGCAGCGCCGCCAGCAGCTCGCCAAGCGATTTGCCGTGCCAGGCCATCAACTCCGCGAGGAACAGGGCGGAGACGGTCGCGTCGCGCTCGGGAAGATAGAGGCTCGTGCCAATGCCGCCGCTTTCCTCGCCGCCAATCAAAATGTTCTTCTCTAACATTAATTCGCAAATATATTTGAAGCCGATGGGCACTTCGCGAAGCTTACGGCCAAATTTCGCCGCGAGCTTGTCGATCAGTTTCGTCACGGAAAAAGTCTTTGCGATCTCTCCAGGGAGATTGCGGGTCCCGGCGAGGTGCCAGACGAGCAGCGCCAGAATCTGGTGGGGATTCACGAAAGCCCCGGTGCGGTCGATCGCGCCAATGCGGTCGCCATCGCCATCGGCGCAGAAGCCCGCGTCGTATTTCCCCGCGAGCACAGCCTGGCGCAACGCTTCAATGTGCGGCTCAATCGGTTCGGGATGCACGCCGCCGAAGCGCGGGTCGCGCGTTCCGCGAATCTCATCGCATGGGATGCCGTTGCGGCGGAGCAGTTCCGGCAGCAAGCCGGCTGCGGCTCCATGCATGGGATCGAAAACGAAACGCAGCTTCGCGCCGCGCAGGCGTTTCCAGTCCACCAGTTTTTCAAGGGCCTCTAGGTACGGCGCGCGAGGCTCGAGCGAGTGAATTAAGTCCTTGCGCGGGGGAAGTGGCGGCACGCCCTTTTCCATGACGCCCGCAAGCTCCTTTTCGATTTCCGCAACAATCGAAGGAAGCGCGCTGCTGCCGTAGCTTGCTTTGTATTTCATTCCGTTCCAGCGGTAAGGATTGTGGCTCGCCGTGATAACGATGCCGCCGGCAGCTTTCTGGTGCCGCACCAAAAAGGAAATCGTAGGCGTGGGGCAGGGCTTGTCCGCAAGCCATACCGGAGTTGCGGACGCGCTTATGACCTCAGCAACTGCGGCGGCAACGCGGTCGGAGGCATAGCGGTGGTCGTAGCCGATGATCACGCCCCGCCGCGCGTCCTCGCCGCGAACCACGTAGCGCGCAATGGCGTGCGCCACGATGCGCGCGTTCGCAAAGGTGAAATCTTCCGCGATGACGCCGCGCCAGCCGTCCGTGCCAAACTTGATCGAGGGAATCATGAATGAGCAAGAGTATACGCGAATCGAAGTGGAGGCCAACAGCCGGATTGGCCCGTGCAGTGAGGGCGCAAACAGTTACATTTCTGGCCCAAGTTTGAGCCCTGCAGCCTCAGCAAACGCCCGGAAGTCTCGGTCCCGCGTCAGGAGTGGAATGTGCGCGTCGATGCAGCTCTGGGCGATCAGTGCGTCGCCAAGGCGCGCTTTGCGGCGCTTTGCCAGTACTTTTGCCCGCAATGCTCCTGCACGTTGCCAATAACCAGTGCCAATCTCGACGAGAGGTACATCGGAGAGCGTTTCGGCGACGCTCGCAGGAAGCTTCGGGTCACTGAGAAGCTCCGCAAGCACGACTGGTACCATCACCACTTGTCGATCCGCCAGCGCCTTATCGAGCAACTGAGCATCCTTACCCGGATCGCCTTCCAGAAAGGCAACCCAAGTGCTCGTTCCGGCTGCAATCATCGGTCGGCTTTTAACTCGGCAAACGTACGGCTGAAGTGAACCTTGCCTCGTAGCCTGCGCAGGCGGGCATAAGTCCGCGATGCGGCTACAAGCTGCAACCCGTACGAATGGTTTGCGTGATGCCCGTGCCGCTGGCTCGTTGCGCTTTTTTGAGAAGCTCTCGCGGTATCTCAACAGTGATTTTACGCGCTGTTTCCATAGACTTGATTGCATAGAGTATGGCATGTTGCTTGAGAATCGTTAAACAGTTCTTAGGCTTGGGAGTGCATTAGAGAAGGTCCGAGCGCCTTGTTTCTTCTAAAGTCCTCACGATTTTGGCGACGTCCTGGGCACGGTCGCGGGGGCAAATCAGCAGGGCATCGCGTGTTTCCACGACGACGAGATCGCGGACGCCAATAGCCGCCACGAATTTGGAAGGAGACCAAAGGAAATTGCCTTCGGAGTCGAGCGCGTGACCTGCGCCGGCAAGCACGTTCTCACCGCTTCTCTTCGCGAGTAGTTCGTACACGGCCGCCCAGGAGCCAATGTCGCTCCAGCCAATTTCGGCAGGAATGACGAACACACGCGGCGGGCCTTCCGTCCGCGTAGCCGGTTCGAGCACCGCGTAGTCTACGGAAATGCTTTCAAGTTTTTGATATATAGCACGAAGCCGGCGCTCGTACGTGCGTGTGCCGATAAAGCCGGCAAGGTCTTCAAGGGCAGCATGCGTCTTCGGCAGAAAACTTTTCAGGTTTTCGAGGAACGTCGAAACGCGCCAGAAAAACATCCCCGCGTTCCAGTGATACTTGCCCGAAGCCACGTATTCCACGGCGAACGGCAGCGCGGGCTTCTCCGTGAAACGCTTCACCGCAAAAACGGGGAAGCCTTTGCCGGTGATCGGCTCGCCCATGCGCTCGATGTAGCCGAAACCGGTTTCCGGCCGCGTTGGGGGGATGCCCAGAACCACCATGCGTCCGGGCCCGCGCGCGACGTCCAGCGCCGCCGCAACAATGTCACGATATTTTTCAGGCCGCGCGATGAAATGGTCCGCGGGCAGAACCGCGAGCAACGCGTCACCGCCCCCAGTATGGCGCGCGTGAATGGCGGCGAGCCCAATCGCAACTGCAGTATTCAAACCTTTCGGCTCGACCAGTACGCGTTTGCGCGCAGCCGCCGGAACCTGCTTGCGAACGGCCGCGGCCTGCTCCGCGTTGGTCACCGTCCAAATGCGTTCGGCGGGAATGAGCGGCCGCAGCCGCGCGACGGTCTGCTCCAGCATGGTCTCTTTGCCGATGATGTTCAGAAGTTGCTTCGGCGTGCGCGTGCGGCTCCGCGGCCAGAACCGCGTCCCCCGCCCCCCCGCAAGAATAACGGCGTGGATTGTCAACTTTTTTTCGGGCTTAGCCATTGGCAAGAGAAACGAATTTAGCACAGAGACTGCGATGGTAGGGGAAGCAAAGGATTGTACGTGCGCTGTTGCGAAAGGTCACGGAAGAGACGCAGTAAGCACGGAGATTTCCCCGTTCGACCTGTAGGAATAGCTTTCGAAGGTGTTCGCCGGAATGAACCAGCACTCGCCCGGCTTCAAAGGAATAGACCCTTGCGTGTGTCTGGGCGGAAACCAGGTCAGAAGACCTTCGCCGGAGAGCACTATGAGGAGTTCAAAGCGGCTCTGACCTGGCTTCAGTTTCGCTAATTTGAAATCAATCATACGATCAACGTCCAGCCGGTCCACCGAAAAATATGAGCATTTCACTAAGTGGTTCAAGCCCCTATTCTCCCGGCCTTTGATCCAACTGCGCGGAGTCACTTTGCCGCCATGTGGAGGATCGAAGTCCATTACGGCCAGCGCTTTGTCGACATGCAGTTCGCGGGGCTTGCCGTGCGCGTCGACGCGCCCGTAGTCGTAGACGCGATAGGTAAGATCAGAATATTCCTGCACCTCGCAAATCACCATGTCGGTACCGATAGTGTGTGGAGTGCGCGCAGGGACAAAAAAAGTATCGCCGGCGTGGACGGGATGGCGCTCTAAGAGATCCTCGAGAGTGTGGTTCTGCAGGGCCTCCAGTAATTTCTCGCGAGTGACTCCGGCCTTCAGTCCCAGGAGCAGCGAAGCGCCGGGCTTTGCCGAAACCACGTGCCACATTTCCGTCTTGCCGCGGCCCCCTGCGGCTTGTTCATGGACGGAGGCGTAGGTATCGTCGGGATGGACTTGAATGGAAAGCTTGTCGGTCGGGAAAAGGAATTTCACGAGCAGCGGAAAATCACCTGGTTCGGCAAAGTTTGCGCCGCGCCATTCGGCAGGCATCTCACGCCAGGCTTCCGCTAGAGTTTTTCCTGCGAACGGACCGTTAGCAACACGGCAATTTATATCCGTGAGCCAAGCTTCGCCGATGGGTTCGGCAAGACTTGTTTTTTCGGGATAGAGCGGAGCGAGTGAGCGTGAGCCCCAAATCCGCGGACTGAAAGTTGGCTCAATCCGAAATGGCTCACGGTCAGGCTCGTCCTTCAATGCTGCCGGGTCGGGATTCGGAATTAGACGAGGCAGCACGTCGTCGCGCCTCCCAGCTACGCCGCGGCTTCCGCACGCGCGAAAAAGCGTTCGAGGCGGCGCAGGCCTTCCTCGATGCGTTCGATGGACGTGGCGTAGGAAAGGCGCAAGTAGCCGGGCGCGCCAAACGCTTCGCCGGGAACAACGGCGACATGCGCTCGGTCGAGGAGCATCCTGGCAATTTCCGTGTCCGATTTCGCCAGCGCTTGCTTGCCGCCGCCGTGCAAAAGATGCTCGGAAATGTTAGGAAACGCGTAGAACGCGCCGCCGGGCCATTCGCAAGAGACCCCAGAAATGCCCCGCAGTCCTTCCACGATGCGCTTGCGCCGCTTCGCGTACTCCCCAAGCATCACTGGCACGCTGTCCATCGAGCCTCGCATCGCCTCCAGCGCGGCGTATTGCGCGATCGACGTAGGATTCGACGTGGACTGACTCTGCAATTTGATCAGCCCCTGAATCAAAGCTTCCGGCCCAAGCGTATAGCCGATGCGCCAACCTGTCATGGCAAACGTTTTCGACATCGAGCCGATAATAATGACTTTTTCCTTCGCGCCTTGCGCGCTCGCAATCGAATACGGCTTGTGCGGCTCGTAGGTGAAGTGTGAATAACACTCGTCGCCCATCAACCAAACGTTGTGTTTCTTGCAGACGGCAAGAATGCGCTCGTACTCTTCTGGTGGAACGACGCCCCCGGTCGGATTATTCGGCGAATTAACAATCAGAAGCTTCGTCTTAGGCGTGATCGCTTTCTCAATCGCGGAAGCTCTAACCGTGAAGCCCTCTTGGGGCCGCGTCTCGACAAAGACAGGCGTTCCGCCCGCGTACTTTACGATGTCGGGAAAACTCACCCAGTACGGCGCAGGAATGATGACTTCATCGCCCTGCTGAATGAGCACGCTCACCACATTGAAGATAGAATGCTTGCCGCCGACGCTGACGACACATTCCTTGGGTTCGAACGACGAGCGGAGTTCTCGTTTGTGCCATGCGCATATGGCCTCGCGCAACGGCATAATGCCGCCAGCGGCCGTGTATTTCGATTTGTTCTCCTCAATCGCCCGGATCGCGGCCTTCTTGATATGTTCGGGCGTCGGAAAATCCGGCTCGCCGGGGCCGAAGTCGGCAATGTCGACGCCTTTCGCTTTCAACTTGTCTGCTTCGGCGATGACTGCCGCAGTCGGTGAGATTTGGATGCGGTTGATGCGGTCCGTGAGTTGCACTTCTAGCTCCTTCGGAAGATTGGGCAAGTTTACAACCAACAGTTTACAGGCATGTCCCAAGAGGGCAAACACCGAATTGGCCGGGTCGGGGTCGCCCGGCTCGATTTCGGAAACAGGGATCAAACTCTTCGATTTAGGAGACTTTAGCGCGCAAGCGCTGCTCGACGACTGGCGGCACCAAACCGTTGAGCGGCCCGCCGTGCTGCGCGATTTCGCGAACGAGCTTGGAGCTCAGGTAGCTGTAGGGTTCGCCGGGCAGCATGAACACCGTTTCCAGCCGCGGCTCGAGTTTGCGATTCATCAGCGCCATCTGCAATTCATATTCGTAATCCGAGACGGCACGAATGCCACGTAGAATCACGCCGGCGCCGCGTTTGCGCGCGTAGTCGACGAGCAGTCCTTCGAACACGTCGACCTCGACGTCAGCCCATTTTTTTGAGACTTCGCGCAGCATCTCCACGCGCTCGGGAACGCTGAATAGCGGCTGCTTTTCCGTATTTCGAAGTACGGCCACGATCAGGAGGTCAAACATTTTTTCGCCACGCTCGATCAAGTCGAGGTGGCCGTTGGTGACCGGATCAAACGAGCCCGGATAAATGGCAATCGAGGTCTTCATAGCAGTTTGATGGTTGGCGTAATCCCGCGGGTATTCTAACCCAGGCCCGAAAAGCACGGCTGGTAAAGTTTGTAAAGCAGCAGTCAAGACGGTTTAAGGAACCTTGCAAATCCTCTTCGCAGGACGGCTGAGTTATGACAGTATGCATCACGACAGTGCTACATAGCAGCAACCTGCGTTTCCATTTTGAGCGGAAGGGATTGAGCCGATCATGATTCAGAACTTCGCTTTGCGGGGCTTCCTCTTGCTGTTTCTATTCGCGGTTCTGATTCCGAAATGGACCGGCGCTCAGCAACCGGCGCCGAATCTCATCCCGGTGCCGGCAAGCGTGAAGTCAGGCACAGGAAGCCTGCGCGTGGATTCCAGCTTTTCCGTGGCGTTGACGGGATACACGGAGCCCCGCCTGGAGCGCGGCGTGGAGCGATTTCTCCAGCAACTGTGGCGTCAGACGGCGCTTCCCGTAAACCTCAAGCCAGCCAAGTCGGCGCAAGCGACGTTGGTCATTCACACGGATCATGCCAACAAGGAAATCCAGGAAGTGGGCGAGGATGAATCTTACGTGCTCGAATTGACCACCACGGGTGCAAAGCTCACTGCGCCGACGCTTCTCGGCACGCTTCACGGTTTGCAAACTTTTCTGCAACTGGTCGACGTTTCGCCTGATGGGTTTGCCGCTCCTGCCGTGACGATTCAAGACCGGCCGCGCTTTCCCTGGCGCGGGCTGATGATCGATTCCGCGCGCCATTTCACTCCGCTCGAAGTGATCCGGCGCAATCTGGACGGCATGGAAGCCGTGAAGATGAACGTCTTTCACTGGCACCTTACCGACAACCAGGGCTTCCGCGTCGAAAGCAAGAAATTCCCAAAGCTCCACGAGTTGGGCTCCGACGGCCTGTACTACACGCAGGAAGAAATCCGCGACTTGATTGCTTATGCGCGCGATCGCGGCATCCGTGTAATGCCGGAATTTGAAATGCCGGGCCACAGCACCGCTTTCTTTGTCGGCTATCCGGAACTGGCGAGCGCCCCGGGGCCTTACCAAATCGACCGCCGCTGGGGCGTTCTCGATCCCGCCATGGATCCTACGAACGAGCGAACGTACAAGTTCCTCGACGAATTCATCGGAGAAATGGCCGGGCTCTTTCCGGATAAGTTTTTTCATGTTGGCGGCGACGAGGTGAACGGCAAGCAGTGGGATGCTAACAAAAGGATTCAGGAGTACATGCGCGCCCATGGTCTGAAAGACAACCAGGCCCTGCAAGCTTATTTCAGCAAGCGGCTTCAGCCCATCGTTCAGAAGCACGGCAAGAGCATGATCGGTTGGGACGAGATTCTCGATCCCAGCCTGCCCAAGGACATCGCCATTCAATCCTGGCGTGGTCCGGAGTCGCTCGCCGCCGCCGCGAAACAGGGCTACCGCGGCCTTCTTTCGAATGGCTACTACCTTGACCTTGGCTGGTCCGCAGCCCGGCACTATGCTGCCGATCCGCTGAGCGGTGACGCAGCCAATCTTTCGCCTGAAGAAAAGCAGCGCATCCTTGGTGGCGAGTCCACGATGTGGTCCGAGTATGTCAGCGCGGAAAATATTGATTCTCGTATCTGGCCGAGAAACGTGGCCATTGCAGAGCGTTTGTGGTCTCCCGCGGAAGTGCGCGATCTGGCGTTCATGTACGCCCGGCTGGATTTCATCAGCGCTAGGCTGGACTGGCTCGGACTGACTCACCGGACGTACTATCGGCGGATGCTTCGCCGGATTGCTGGTTCGACCGCGACCGCCGAGGAATTCGCCGCGCTGGTGACGCTTGCGGACCAGATGGAACCGGTGAAGGATTACACGCGCGAAGAGACTGCAACGGTGGAAGCGACCAGCTTGTCGCCCATGAACCGCGTTGTGGACGCTGTGCCGCTGGAGAGCGACCCAGGGAGGCACTTTGGGGAGCTCGTGGACAAATTCATCTCTGCCTCCTGCCAGGACGGGAATGCCGAAGCGCGACTCCGCGCACAATTGGCAACCTGGCGTGATAATGACGCCAAGCTGCAACCTCTTGCGCAGCGCTCCTTCCTTGTCAAAGATGTCGCCGTTCGCTCTCGGGATTTATCGGCGCTTGGCGTGATGGGGCTCGCGGCTCTCGACGCTATCGCAAAACGGCAGCCCGCTCCGGATGCCTGGAAGACGCAGCAGCTTGCCACCCTTGAGCAATTGAAAAAGGGAAAGCTGCAGTTACTTCTGATTCCTGCGTCGGCCGTGCAGAAGCTGGTCGACGCGGCAGCGGCCGGCGGAACTTGCGCGGGCGCCAAGTGAGGGTAGCCTCCAAGAGTACGGGAGGAATAGCGGAGGCGGCGCAGCATTCTGAACCCAGTGCTGGCAACTAGACGGCTTGTGAAAAGCCTGGGTATTTTCTTCTGACTGAAAACTTAAAACTTACAACTCATAACTTTTTTCCGCTCATTCCGCGGATGGCGGCGCGTTGTGGCAGACGCCGCTCCCCGAATCGCGAAACGTCTGGCCCTCCGCGGGCAGGAATTCCCAGTTGTATTTTCCAGGAGCGAGGGTGAGCTTGAGCACGCCATAGGTTCCCGCTTCTCGCACTTCACTGTTGCGAATCGGCGTCCCTATTTCGTCGTGTTGCCTCCCGCCGGTGCCGACGATAATTTGCCGTATTCCACGTGCGGGATCCGGATTTCCCTGAGGATCCTGAGGTGCAAGGCGTTCGTAAAAATGTTCGTGGCCCGCAAGCACCACGTCGGCGTGCGCCGCATAGAGGTCTTCCCAAAGAGGCCTGAGTTCCGGGTGCATCGCGTGCTTCTTTTTAACCCCGCTGCTGTTGAGCGGATGATGGCCATAAGCGAGAATGCAGGCATCGGGATGTTTCGCAAGATCGCCCTTCAGCCAGCTTTCTTGTGGTGAATCCGTGCCGCAGCCGCCTACCCCTTTTTCGAAGCAATTCGTATTCAAAACCACGATGTGCCAGCTGCCCAAATCGTAGCTATAGAACCCCTGGTCGGGAGGCCCAGCCTGCTCACCCCAATACTCGAAATAGCCGGTGGCGGAGTGGCGCGCATATTCATGATTGCCCAAAGCGGGTTTGGTGCGGTCCTTGAATCGCCCCCAAGACGGGTCATAGCAATTCTTGAACTCTTTCGCGATTCCCCTTTCGTAGGCCAGGTCACCCGCAGCGAATACAGTACCTGGGATCCGCTCGATGAGCTTGGCAGTTGCGTAGGCGCTCTGCAGGTGATTGCAGGTGGCGATATCACCCGCGCCAATCAGTGTGAAAGTTTGGGCTGCGGGGGCCGATTGCAGATCTTTGCCCGGGTTATTTTCGTGAGGGGTTGCAAACACAGGGCTTGTGGATTGCGCGTCAACCCGCATAGCGGCCGGAAATATAACGGCTGCCAGGGCACCGATTCGAACGAGCCGTGAGAACTGCCAGCGCTTCTTGACCTTGAACTTAAAAATGTGACCCATCCCAACCTCCAAAACCACCAAACAGCAATGAGAATTTGTCTTAATTCGTGCAAGAAATGCTGAGTGACCTTACTTTAGCTAGGATTCGCTACCAAAAGGGACGGTTGCCGCAGTGCAAGAAAGTAAGACTGTTTTAGTCCTATTATAACCTACACAAAATAAAGCGCTTACTGTAAAATATTGTAATAAATAGAATTGACTTTTTCCCGCGGAAGGAGGTATAGTATCAAGTGCGACTAGAACGGTCGCATATGTGGGGGATTCAAGGAAGTCCCGGGTTCGATGTTCAAGCTTTCCAAGAAGGCTGATTACGGGCTGATAGCCGTCAAGCATCTGGCTCTGCATCGTCGTGACCATGCGTGCAGCGCCAACGAAATCGCGGAAGAATACGGCATTTCCGCAACGCTGATGGCCAAGGTGCTTCAGAAACTGGCCCATAAGTCAATTGTGGCGGCCAAGCACGGTTCGAGCGGTGGCTACCAACTATCGAAGGAGCCGTCGCAGATCAGCGCGTTGGATGTGATTTCGGCCATTGACGGGCCGGTGCTGATTACTTCGTGCGTGACCAACCACGGAAATTGCGACGCAACCGAGCGGTGCTCGGTAAAAGAGCCGTTACGGCGGGTGAACGAGAGCATCTTAAATGTGTTGGGCTCCGTCACGATCGCGCAGATGAGTGAAGATCCGCACGAGCCTTCGCTCGTGGCATTAAGAACTTAGGAGAAGAGGGAACATGGCCGTCACACTGCCTATTTACATGGACAATCACGCCACCACGCCGGTCGACCCCCGCGTGCTGGAAGCGATGCTGCCGTATTTCACCGGGAAGTTCGGGAATGCGGCGAGCCGCAACCACTCTTTCGGCTGGAGCGCCGAAGAGGCGGTGGAAAACGCGCGGCAGCAGGTGGCTTCGCTGATCAACGCCACCTCGAAGGAAATCATCTTCACCAGCGGCGCCACGGAATCCGACAACCTGATGATTAAGGGCATCGCGGAAATGTTCCGCGAGAAGGGCAATCACATCATCACGCAGGCGATCGAGCACAAGGCTGTGCTCGATACTTGCAAGAACCTCGAGAAGCATGGGTTCGAAGTGACTTACCTTCCGGTGCAGCGCGACGGCCGCGTCAGCCTGGAAGATTTGAAGGCGGCCATCAAACCAACGACGATCTTGATCACCATTATGTACGCCAACAACGAAATTGGGGTCATCAACCCCATCGCAGAAATCGGCAAAATTGCCAAGGAGCGTGGGATTTTCCTTGCCGTGGACGGCGTGCAGGCGGTTGGCAAGATTCCGGTCGACGTCCAGAAGGACAATATCGACGTGCTGGCCATCAGCGCGCACAAGATTTATGGCCCCAAGGGAGTCGGCGCCCTGTACGTGCGCCGCCGCAATCCGCGCGTCCAGCTCTCGGCAATCATTGATGGCGGCGGGCACGAGCGCGGCATGCGTTCCGGCACTCTGAACGTGCCCGGTATCGTAGGCCTGGGCAAGGCTTGCGAAATCGCGCAAAAGGGGATGCCGGAGGAGAGCGTGAAGATGCTCGGCCTGCGTGAGCGTCTCCGTAAAGGCCTGGAGGCCAAGCTGGATGAGGTTTTCATCAACGGCTCGATGGAACACCGCTTGCCGAACAACCTGAACATGAGCTTTGCCTATGTCGAAGGAGAATCGTTGCTCATGGGTATCAACGACATCGCGGTTTCCAGCGGTTCGGCCTGTACTTCGGCAACCCTGGAACCCAGCTATGTACTCAAAGCATTAGGAGTTGGCGAAGACCTCGCCCACACCTCGATTCGATTTGGCCTCGGCCGTTTCAACACGCAAGAGGAAGTCGACTATGTCATCGATAAGATGGTACAGGTCGTCACCAAGCTGCGCGAGCTTTCGCCGCTCTACGAAATGGCCAAAGAGGGAATCGATATCTCAAAGATGAAATGGCAAACCGCCTAGAAGGATTGAAAACAGACCATGGCAAATGAAGGAACAATTCGCATTCATCGGTCCATCGCAGGCACCGGTGCGGCTTTCCGCGTCAGCTTCGTGCCTTACGATGCGGAGGAGGAAAGCGGGGGCGAGCGCTCATTCCGCGAACTTCAGCAGGTGCGCGCTTTCCTGAAGATGCTCGGGCTGGGAGCGGAGTATATTAAGGATGCTCTTCGTCAGCTTACCGCGGGTCGTTCGGCTTCGGTGCCGAACGTTTCGCTCTCGGACAAGGCCGTCAAGAGCGCAGGTTTCGTGAATCTCGAAAATCTGGCAAGGAGCAACGGGTAATGGCATACAGCGAAAAAGTAGTGGATCACTACAACAATCCTCGCAACGTCGGCAGCCTCCCGAAGGAAGATCCCAACGTCGGAACCGGGCTCGTCGGCGCGCCGGAGTGCGGCGACGTGATGAAGCTGCAGATGAAGATCAACCCGGAGACCCAGGTCATTGAAGAAGCCAAGTTCAAGACCTTCGGCTGCGGGTCGGCCATCGCCAGCTCCTCGCTCGCCACCGAATGGGTGAAGGGCAAAACGGTCGAAGAGGCGCTTTCGATCAAGAACACGGACATCGTGCGCGAGCTATCGCTTCCGCCGGTCAAGATCCACTGCTCCGTGCTCGCTGAAGACGCCATCAAGGCCGCCATCGGCGACTGGAAGAAGAAGCACGGTGCTGAAGTGCCGGCCACCGAAAAGGCCTCGCACTAAGATTTGCTCTGCCGCACGCACCCGCCTCCAATTGCCGGAGCCCAGGGTGACGTGCCTTGTACGGGATTTAGTTTGGAAGAACTGCAGCGCTAAGCGCTTTAGAATCAACACTTGCAAGGCGTCTTGGATGTGTTGATTCTAAGCGACTTGCGGTAGATGTAAGTGCTTTTGAATGAACACTTACACAAAACCGGGGGGAGGGGGCCACTCCCCCACGTGGAAGGGTCCCAGGCTTGAGAATAATTGAATATGGCTACTGAAGTTGTAAGCCCGAACATTGCGAAGATTCACCTGACCGAGCGCGCGGCGAAGCAGATTCGCCTGCTGCTCGAGAAGGAAGGCGTGTCGCCGGAGGTCGGTGGGCTGCGCGTGGGCGTGCAGGGTGGTGGCTGTTCCGGCTTGTCTTACGCGATGCGCCTGGATACGCAGGCGCGGGACCGCGACAAAGTTTTCGAGGAGTACGGCGCGCGCATTTTCGTGGACCCGAAAAGTTTTCTGTACCTGAATGGCACGACGCTGGAGTACGAAGAGACGCTCATGCGCCAGGGATTTGTCTTCCAGAATCCCAACGCGGCGCGGAATTGCGGCTGCGGCAGCTCTTTTACGGCGTAGGAGCGGGATAGGCTTCAGCCTGTCCGCCGTTCAAGTGCGGCTCAGGCTGATGCGGACAAGTGGTTGGCAGCCGCGCTCGCCAGCCACTTTTTTTGTGCCTCGCAGCAATTCGTGAAGGGCATTTCATGAGTACAGCAACCACATCTACGAACTCAGAGAAGGTATTGGATTACTTTGCGATTTTTGGGGTGCCGCGAAAGTTGTGGATTGAAATGAGCGAATTGGAGCAGAAGTTCCTGCAAATGAGCTGGAAGTTGCATCCGGACAATTTTGTGAACGCCACCGAGCAGGAGCGCGAGCTTTCTCTCAAGCGCAGTTCGGAGTTGAACGATGCCTATCGCACGCTGCGCGATCCCATCGCGCGCGTCGAGTATTTGCTTGGCATTGAGGGCGAGCGCAAGGAAGGCGAGAAGAAACAGCAGGCGCCTCCCGAATTGCTCGAAGAAGTCTTTGAGCTGAACGAATCGCTCGAGGAACTGCGGGAAGCGAGAGCCTCGGGACAGGACTTGACGGGGTTGCAAGCCCGTCTCGAAACCGCGGAGAAAAGTTTTCAAGAAAAGCTCGGTGAGGTGGATGCGGAATTGCAATCCGCGGCGCGCGAATGGGATGCCACGCTGACGGTTGATTCAGCTGCTCGAAAAAAGGTGATGGCACGCTTGAATGAATTGCTAAATCGCCGCTCGTATATTCGGAATCTAGTCACGAACGTCGCCAAAGAATTAGGGGAGGTTTGATCGCAGGCATGGGAAGGATCGTCGGAATAGATTTGGGGACGACGAACAGCCTGGTCGCGTACGCAGACGCACTGACGGGGCAGCCCAAGTGTATCCCGGGTCCTTATGGATCGACGCTGTGCCCGTCGGTTGTGAGCATTGATACGGACGGCAGCGTCATCGTGGGCCAGCCTGCAAAGCGGCGACTTCTTACGCAGCCCGAGCGCACGATTTATTCCGTGAAGCGGTTGATGGGCCGCGGACCGACGGACATTCAGGATGAGTTAAAACTGTTTCCATTCCGCATTGCTCCTGCAAGCAGAAACGTCATTCGGGTGCGGCTTGGGGACAAAGTTTTCACTCCGCCGGAGATTTCTGCGTTCATCTTGCGCGAATTGAAGAATTGGGCCGAAGCGTTTTTCGGCGAAACAGTCGACCGCGCTGTCATTACCGTGCCTGCTTACTTCAACGATGCGCAGCGCCAGGCCACTAAAGACGCCGGGAGGATTGCGGGCCTCGAAGTTTTGCGCCTCGTCAACGAGCCCACGGCTGCGGCGCTTGCTTATGGCCTGCACGAGAAGCAGCGCGGCAAAGTTGCAGTCTACGATCTTGGTGGTGGAACCTTCGATATTTCCGTCCTCAAACTTATTTCTACGAGCGAGGGCGACATCTACCAAGTTTTGTCGACCAACGGCGACACGCACTTGGGCGGCGACGACATCGACAATTTGCTTCAGGCTTTTGTCCACGAACTGATTCTTCAGCACGACCGGGTTGATTTTTCGCCTCACGGCGAGCTGGCGCAGGAGCTTCGCAAGGCGCTGATCCAGGTGAAGCATCAGTTGTCCGAGACCGAGGCGGCGACGCTGCGCTTTTCTTTGCCGAACGGAAAGGTCTTTACGCACGAGTTCACGCGAGGCGCGCTGGACGCGCTGATTCGTCCCGTCGTCGACCGCACCATGGGTCCGGTGAAGCAAGCGCTGGCCGACGCGCAACTGAAGCCTGCGGACATTGGCGAAGTGGTGCTTGTCGGCGGCGCCACGCGAACGCCGCTGATTCGCCGTACGGTGCAGGAATTCTTTGACCGCAAGCCGCACACGGAGTTGAACCCCGATGAAGTGGTGGCTCTGGGCGCGGCAGTGCAGGCCAATATTCTGGATCGCGGCGTGAAAAACATGCTGCTGCTCGATGTGACGCCGCTTTCGCTGGGGATTGAAACGTACGGTGGCGCCGTGGCAAAAGTGATTCCGCGCAATTCGACGATTCCTGCGAGCGCTCAAGAGCTTTACACCACGGGAGTGGACAACCAGACGGGCATCGAGATTCATGTTTTGCAAGGCGAGCGCGAGCTGGCCAAAGATTGCCGTTCGCTGGCGCGCTTCACCCTGAAAGTGCCGCCGGCTCCAGCGGGTCTGCCGCGCATCGAAGTGAAGTTTCTTATCGACGCCAACGGCATCCTGCAGGTCGGCGCAAGAGATTTGCGCACCGGCGAGCAACACTCTATCGAAGTGCAGCCGAGCTACGGCATCAGCCACGCCGAGATCGAGCGCATGCTTGAAGAATCCATCGAATACGCCGAGCAGGATTTCGCGGAGCGCCAGCTTATCGAGGCGCGTACCGAAGCGGACACGATTCTGGCGGCAACGGTTAAAGCGCAGGCAAATCCGAAGTCCGCGGAACTGACCGCCGACGAGGGCGCGAAAATTGATGCAAGCGTCGCCGCGCTCAAAGAATCTGTCGCGGGGACCGACTACAAGCTTATCCGCAAGCGCATCGACGAATTGAATAGGGCGACTGAGCATCTTGCGGAACTGTTGATGAGCAGCGCGGTTTCGACAGCGCTCGAGGGCCGGAAGCTCGCGGAAGTCTGAACTTACTTGGCCGGAGTGCATCGGAACACTGGATTTTGGGGGAATTATGGGTGGAACGAATCCTTATATTGAGGAAGTCAAATACAAACCCGCCACGAAGAAATACAAAGTGACATTTCTTCCCAGCGGCAAAACCATCGAGGTCGATCCGGAAAAAATCCCGTACGGCCATAACGGTCTGCCGGGCAGCATCCTGGATATTTCCGAGGGCTTCAAAATGGGGCTCGACCATGCCTGCGGCGGGGTGTGCGCCTGCTCGACGTGCCACGTGATCGTGCAGCAGGGCCTCGAATCGTGCAACGAAGCCACTGACGCCGAGCTAGATGAACTGGATGAAGCTCCCGGCATCACGCCGAAATCGCGCCTTGGTTGCCAGACCGTACCCGACGGCACCACGGACATTGTTGTGGAAATTCCCGACTGGAACAAGAATTACGCGAAGGAAGCGGATCACTGAGGATCAAGAATGCCACCAACATTTGGCTGGGATAATTTTGAAGATATCGCCATCGCGCTGGCGGACAAATATCCGGACACCGACCCTCTGACCGTCCGCTTCACGGACATGCACAAATGGGTCACGGAGTTGTCCGGCTTCAGCGGAGATCCTGGGGCGTCCAATGAAGCCAAACTCGAAGCCATCCAAATGGCCTGGCACGAGGAATTTCAGGACCGGCAGAACTAATGGAAACTCGAAAACGGCAAGACTCCCGCGAAGCGAGTTGTGGAGTTACATGAGCGAATCGCGGCGATTCGGCTCTGAACTGCTTGTCCGCACCGCGGATTTCTCTTATTCTAGTTGGGTTAGATCCACAACAAATTTGGCGCTATGGTGCAACGGTTAGCACGCGGCCCTTTCAAGGCCGAAATACGGGTTCGATTCCCGTTAGCGCTACCAAGTTTCCTGCCCGTTACCCTTTGATCCCGCAACCATTGATAACCCCGCTCGTCCGGTTATAATGCGCCGCAGCCGTGTGCGTCCAAGATTTGGCGCCAGCCCTCTCAGGAGCCTCCTTGAGCTACGTCGAAAAGCATCTTATTCCCGGCGAGTCCATTCAGTACCAGACCAAGCTGCATTGGATTGTGATGCTGGGACCCGCGGCGATCGCCGTGCTCCTTGCCTTGCTGGCCATCGCGATTCCGATTGCCTGGGCTTCTTTTGGGACGAAGACAAAAGGTTCATCCGTACCGGGAGCGGTTTATCTATTTGCGCTAGCGTGCTTGCTTGCTGGAGCGGCTTTGTTTTTCGTTGGCTTGCTGAAGCGAAACGCCACAGAAATGGGAGTCACGAGCAAGAGAGTGATTGTGAAGACGGGTATCATCGATCGCCGCACGATCGAAATCCTTCTTTCGAGGATTGAAAGCGTGGCGGTGGAAGAGCCGGCCTGGGGAAGATTGTTTGGATACGGGACGGTGATCGTGCGGGGCACGGGAGGGACTCCTGAAATGTTCGAAAAAATCTATCATCCGCTGGAATTTCGCGATCAGGTGCAGCGGCAGATCGCTGGGGGAGTCAAGGCTGTGTGAGCGGCTTCGCCTCACGCCGCGCATAGTGTCTTGCGCCGTGCTGATTCGAGCAGAACTAAAACGTCACTCGCAGTCGCGCGGAGACGCTCCGAGGCGGCGCGACCGCGGTTCCGGAGAACAAACTCGCGAAATTGATGACGTTCACGCGATCCGCCAGATTCGAAACTTGCATTTGAAACACCGCGCTTCGCTGCTCCTTGCGGTAGATTTCCGCTCCGCCCGCAACATCCAGGGAAACATTCGGCCGCACTCGCCCGCGCGCCAGGTTTACCTGGTTTAAGATTGCTGGCCCATATTGAGCCAGCAGGAAAGTCGGGTCCTGTCCACCCGTATCCGCCGGCAGGCCGCTGCCGTATTGCACACCGAGCGCCAGCCAGACACGAGCGGGCGCCTGAAATCGAATGCGCGTGCGCAGGGTGTTGCGCTGGTCCTGCGTGACGGCGAATTTGCTCGTATCCGTCAACTGGTTGGCCGCGTCACTTCCCAGAAAAAGTCCGCCGGTAATTGGCCCTTGCCCGATTCCGGATTGATTCGCGTAACTCAAGTAGCCGGAAAATCTTCCCCACTGCGGCGCTTCGAATCGCAATTCTTCTCCATAGATGTCTGCTTTTGTGAAAGCAATCGGGAAGCCGATGCCGGTATCGAGTAGCACGTCGTCATCTGGATATTTGCGGAAGGCGCGGCGGAATATGGTGGCGTCCAAGCGCAGCTTGCCGAAGAAAGCTTTGGTCAGTCCACCTTCATAGAAATTCGCGCGCGCCGGCCGGACCGGCAACCGCAACACGGAAGGGCTGATGGCATCAAGCTGCGGAGAGCTGGCCAGCAGCAAATTCTCCATCGCGGGCGTCTGGAACACGCGGTCGTAGGAAGCATGCAGCAACAGATTCAGGGCGGGAACAAAGCGGGAAACGCCCACGCGCGGGCTCCAGGCCGATTCGTGTACCACAAAACCGTAATGATCGAACCGCAGCCCCGCGCTCAGGTTCCAACGCCCCACTCGAAGCTGATCCTGCACGTAGGCTGAGGGCTCAACGTCCCAGCGGTGATCCGTGAACTGAAATGGCGATTGCGTCCCGGGATCAAAAAGGCTCGGATTTGTGATGGTGTATTGCAGGGCCTCGCGCACGGGGCTGAAGATGCTATCCGCGCCGGCTTTCCAATCGTGATGGCCGTGATGTCCGGCGAGGTCCGCGCGCAGATAGCCTTCGCGATAGCCGCGGTCCTGCGAGACAATCACGGGCGTTGCCACGGCATTCGAACGCAGTGTGGCGCTCGCGTCGCGCAAGCTGCCGGATAGGCTAAGGAACAAGTCTTGAGAGATAGCATGCTGAAAATAAACTTGCCCGCTCGATTCGGTGTTGGCCAGGTCTTGCCGCTGGCCGGCCTGCTGTTGAACCAACTCATCCGGCACAAGAAATCGCACTTCGTTGTGCGTCACAGTAATTCGCAAGCGGTCTCCGCTGGAGAAATCCCGCTCGTAGGAAGCCGAAAAGCCCGCAGCATTTCCCCGGTTGGTGAAGTTCTGTAGAACAGGTGGATCGAGATAGCGGCCGCTGTGGAATCCATCCACGCTCGCGGAGAACCGGTTCGCCCCTCGAAGGAAGGAGATGCCTGCGGATCCATTCGCAGTCGAAAAGCTTCCCCCGCTCGCATCCAGTTGCCCGTGCAGCCCGGCGGGAACATCTTTCTGCGTGGTCAATTCGACGATGCCGCCGAGCTTTCTGCCATATTCGGCTGGATAATTGGCGGTAATCACGCGCAGCGATTCCACGTCATCCGCGTCGAAAGCAGGCGCAAAGGCCGGCGAGCGGTTTTGCGTCATGGGCAGTCCGTCCACAACGTATTGCACGTCGTATTCCGAGCCGCGCGGATGCAGCACGCCGTTGGCTTCGAGCAGCCAGCCGGGTTGATCGGCGACCAAGTCCGACAAGTCGCGCCCGGGTTGCGTCGTGGCGTGCTCGGCGATGCTTTGGCGGCCCAAGGTATAAAGCGTTCCCGTGCGATACGGGTCCACGAGAGTGGCTGAGTCACTGACCTGCACTTGCGTCGTCACCGGCGCAACACCCATGGTGACCGTCAGATGGACCGGCACTTCGGAGCGAATCTCGACGAGTTCGCTCCAGGGCGCGAACCCTTCGGCCCGCAAAGTCAGCCGATAAACGCCGAACGGCAAATCCTGCGTCATGTACCGGCCGTCCGAGCCAACCGCGAATGCGCGGTGCAGCTGGTTTGCTTCGTTGGCCAATTCACCGGAGGTCGCGAGGGCGGCGCCCTGCGCATCGCGCACTTCCACGCGCAGCTCTCCGCGCACGCGCTGCGCGTGAGCGCTTAGGGCACAAAGAATCAGGAGAGCAAGGGCTCCCCCGAGCCGCAAAGCAGTTCTTGAAAGCATTTCTATCGTTAAACCTTGTAACGCCTCCCATTAATACGGTAGCACGGCGGCCGTTTTGCCCGGTTAGTTCGGTCACTTCACGGCTGGTAAAGCGCTGGCACCTGACCTCCGCTTAGCTGCCAAAAATCTCTGGTGTGTTGAGTTGCCCTCCGAGTTGTTATTGCGAGTCTGTGCTACTTGGCAGTGTTCGTCGTCTGGTGGAAGATAGAAATCTTACTCTTTGGTGGGTTCTTCTTACTTTATGGATTGAGGAACGCGAATGAAAGTCCGGCCGGCCGCTGAACAGGAGACCGATTCGACAAAGCCAGCGCATGCCTTAATTGTTTCATCCGGGTTCCTTACCGGTTCGCGAGTTGTTCCGTCCGAGGAAGTGGACCGGGCGTTTGGCATGCCCATTGGCAAGCTTCGCAACCGCGCCGGCATCGCATCGCTGGCATACGCCTCCGAGGGCGAAAGCGAGCTGACCCTAGGGGCAAAGGCTGCAGAAGAGGCGCTGCGGGCTGCCTCCTGTGGCGCACAAGAGCTGGACTGGATCGTGGCCAGCAGCGAAACCCACCATAACTATCCATCGCTTGCCGCGCAACTGCACTCTCGATTGCTGGCGCGCGAAACGTGCGGCGCGCTCGACGTTGGCGGCGCGTGCCTCGGATTGCTCAACGCGTTTGCGGTTGCGCAATCATTGATCAGTTCTGGTGGGGCGAAGACTGTCGCCGTTGTCACTGCGGATGTGCACAGCCGGTCGCTGACTCCCGGCCGCGTGGCAGGAGAGTTCGGCGGACTCTTCGGGGACGGCGCCAGCGCGTTCGTAGTGCGTCACGGCCATACCGCGAATTCGACGCCGGGATATCGCATCGGCGAGTTCCTGTTCGGCTGTGTGGGGCAATATGCCTCGGCGGTTCAGGTGGTGGACAAGAAAGATGGCGGCCTCGACCTCCAGTTCGATGGCGAAGCGCTTTCTCGCGCAGCCATCACGCGCCTGGAGAAAGTCATCACTGCGGTTGAACTGCGGAGCGGGATACCGCGCGCATCCGTAGGCGGTTTCGCCACGCATCAGCCGAACCCGCGCCTGCTGACTCTGCTTGCCAAGCAATGCGGCGTCTCAGCGGATACGTTTCCTCCGGTTTGCCGTACTTCCGGCAATCTGGGCACTTCCATGTGCGGCGCCGCGCTTCACGCCGCTCTCCAAGAAGAATGGAAGCGGGGAGCGGGCCAACGCAAGCCGATATTTCTCGCCTCCCTTGGCCCAGGTTTGCTGTTTGGCGGGAGCTGGCTCACTCCTGGAGCCAAAGGAAGACCAGCAAAAATTAGAAACTGAGACCAAGGGCTAGAAATTAAAAACACTCTTCATGGTCCCGGGCGCGTTCTTGTGGTGAAGCTAACGTCTCTCGCGTTGACTTCCCGCGTTCTCCTGCCAATAATCCGTGCATGGCTCGCCCAGATGCCGTTCGCCGCGTCAAAAGTTACTCGGCCGCTGACGGCTTCGTGTATCAGTATTATTTCTTCGAAGGCAATCGCGCCCAGCGCGGCTCGAGTCCCGGCGGCGAGTTCACTTACGTCGTTTCCATCGACCGCCAGTCTGCTTTTCCTTTCAAAATCTTTGTCCACCAATCCGCCCTCGAGGGCTGGGCCGCGCAAAACGGCCGCTCGCTCTCGAGCTCCGAAGAGTATGCCGTCGCCAAAATGCGTCTCTTCCAGGCCTTTGATGAAGGCGCGGTGCAGGCCAGTCCTAAGGGAGAACCCCCTCGGGAAGTGGTCGTCAACGAATCCAACCTCGAAGAGCTGCTGGGGCAATTGGGGATTTAGCCCGCCGACCCCGTCTATAGCGGTACCATCGCAGTGAACTATTCCCGCCATCTCGGCGTCTGGTAGTTGTACGGGGACCGGGCACCCTGTGCCAACTCCGGGCCGCCGGCGTTTGAACGTGAGAAGGGATCCTATGCAGGAGCTGGTTCTGAACCAACCAGTCAGCACAGCAAGGAGCGAGTTGGTGCGCGAGGCAGCTCAGGCGGATGCCCGGCGGGAGTTCGAGGAGCGCCTTGCCGAATGCGGCCCGCTGGCCTACCGTGTCGCGCGCGGAGTTCTGCGCAATACGGCGGATGCCGAAGACGTGGCCCAGGAAGCGCTGCTCCGGGCTTACAAAGGTTTCGAACGGCTTCGCGACCGCAGCCGATTCCGTGGGTGGCTGGTTCGCATTTCGTTTCGGCTTGCGCTGGACCGGTTGCGCTCCGCGAAGCGCCGGGAGCAGCGCGACACGCTCTGGTCGCATCCAGCGCATCTCCCGGCGCCCGCCAACGCGGAAGACATTGCCGCTTCGAACCAGTTTCAAAGCCACCTGGAGCGGGCGCTCGAGGAGCTGCCGGAGAAATTGCGTTTGGTCCTTTTGCTCTCGGCGATGGATGGCTACACGATTGAGGAAATCGCGGCCACAGTGGGCGTGCCAATCGGCACGGTGAAATCGCGAATTTTCATTGCTCGAAAGAAATTAGCGGAGAAGTTGCGATGCCATGCGAACAGTATAAAAATGCGCTAGTCGAAGCCGCTGCTGGAAGCACGACACCGTCAGGAGAGTTGCTCGCGCATCTCGGTGAGTGTGCCTCCTGTAGTGCCGCCTTCGCCCAAGAGCAATCCCTTTTTGCCGCCGTTGATTCTGGTCTGCACGCCGCTGCCAACACCGAGGCCCCGCCCTCTCTTCTTCCTCGCGTACGCGTTGCTCTCGATGAAGCCACCGCACCCCGGCTCCGTTGGGTGCAACCGCTCGTTTTAGCCTCTGCCGGTATAGCTCTCGTGTTCGTAGTCTTTCTGCTGGCGCGCCCTCATCGCTCCGTGCAGGAAGAGGTAGCCAAACAAGCCCCAGCCATCGTCCCGATACCAAAGGTATCCGCAGCAAAGACAAATTTAGAAACGACTAATTCCTCAGGGAGCACTCAGGTCGCCGCTAATCACTTCAGTCATTTCCACGCGGCGCGAAATTCAACCAACCTCTATGCCGCGGCGTCTAGCAATCCGGAAGTCCTCGTTCCGCCGGACGAGCGCGAGGCCTTTGCTCGGCTCGTTGCCGTCCTCAATAGACACAGCGATGTTGCTGCGGCTCTGATGGCGAAGGCACCGCAGAAAGGCGTTCTGGTGACGGCGGACCCGCTCCAGATTCCTGACATCGAGATCAAACCGCTCGAAGGCGCGGAAACTGAAACGTCCAAGGGCGCGAGCGAAAAACAGTAGCGAATGGTTGAGCAAAGATAACGATTGTGGAGGAAAAATGAAAATCGGTCCAATTCATGTTGCATCGCTTGTTTTGTTGGGCATGCTTTCGCCGCTCTGTCGCGCACAGGATAAACCGAAACCGGAAGACAAGCCGAAAGCTGAAGCTCAGACCACCCCTGTGAAGGTCTCCGTCGTGTTCACCGAATACGAAGGAGACAAGAAGACCAAAAGCCTTCCCTACACGGTTTATGTCAATGCCCCCGATGCGCCGGAACTGAAAGCGCAATGGGTGAAAATGCGTGTGGGGAGCCGGGTACCCGTTTACACGGGCGGGAGTACGGGAAACATGACCTATCTGGATGTGGGCACAAACATTGATGCGCGAGCCGCCCACACGCCTGAAGGCCATTTTCTCCTGTATCTAAACTTGGAGCGCTCGTGGGCTGAGGGCTATACGCTCGTTCCTGTGCAAAGGCCGCCGGAACAAATGGACCCACATGCGGGATCCTTCCAGGAACCCATCATTCGCAATTTTCGATCGGAACTCGATTTGAAACTGCGTGAAGGGCAGGTCATGGAGTCCACTATGGCGACCGATCCCATCAGCGGCAAGGTGATGAAGGTAGAAATTTCCTTGTCTGTTGTTAAATAGATGCTGGTTTACTTCATCACCTTTGCAGGACAGTATTCAACGCACTCGATAAATCGGCATGAAGAAAGCGGTAGCCAAGTTTTTCCAACCCTTTTGGCATGACGCGCTGGCTGGATAACAGCAGCGCGTCGGCCATTTCCCCCAGCACGAGCCGCAATGCGGATGCGGGAGCAGGGAAGAGCGCGGGCCGGTGCAATGCCTTCGCCAACACCTTCGTGAACTCTTCATTCGGCACAGGCGTAGGCGCAACGACATTCACCGCGCCCCTCATTGAGCCATTCTCGAATGCGAATCGCAAGATTCCCACGACGTCGTCCAGGGTCACCCAGGACATCCACTGCTTGCCGGAACCGAGCTTGCCTCCCGCGCCCAATTGGAAAGGAAGAAGCATTTTTGCCAGCGCACCTCCGTGCCGCGCCAAAATAATCCCGAACCGCGCAAGTACCACTCGTATTCCAAGCGCCTCTGCCTTCAGTGCTTCCGCTTCCCATTCCCGCGTCAAGGCGGCCAAAAAGTCTGTCCCCGGCTTGCTTTCCTCCGTCAACACTTCATCTCCGCGATCGCCGTAGATTCCAATCGCTGATGCAGACACCAGCACGCGAGGCCGCGCATTCATTTTTGCCAAGGCGCCCACCAAGGCCCGTGTGGTATCAATCCGGCTCGTGCGCAGCAGCTCTTTCCTCTCCTTGGTCCACCGCCCGCCGGCAATCGATGCTCCCGCCAGATTCACAACTGCGTCCGCGCCAACTCCCGCTCCTCCCAGTTCGCCTGTCGCCGGATTCCACGCTACATCGAAACCTTCCTTTCCTCCGCCGCTCACAACACTCTGCGGCCGCATCAGCCGGCATACGGTGTGATTCTCGTGGGCCAGCGCGTTCACCAGCGCCGCCCCCACCAGCCCTGTCGAACCCGTCACTAATACTTTCATCTGACCCTCCGCCGAAGTGCGTCACAGGAAGGGATTTGCAGCGCCCGCCCGGACGCTACGCAACCAACGTTACAACGTCAAGTGATCGAATCTTTCAAAACGTTCTTCTCCTGCGAAAAGCTCAAAGCCACGAATACCAGTCACGAGCCACTCTCTCCGGCTGGCCGCTTCCCGCTCCTCGCGCTACAATTCCTTTATGCCCTCTGTCGCGCAAACCGTCCGTGTGAAGGTGCTGTTTTTCGGCCGCCTGAAAGATGTCGTCGGCCAAGCCGCGGAATCCCTCGACCTCGCGGATGCCTCTACCATCGAACAGCTCTTTGCTCGCTATTCCGCGCGCATTCCTGAGCTCGCCAAATATCGCTCCTCGGTCGTGGCCTCCCGCAATCAGGAATTCGCCTCCTGGGATACGCGGCTGCATTCTGGGGACGAAGTGGCTTTCCTTCCTCCTGTCAGCGGCGGTTAGGCTGAACCATGGCCCCGCCCCTCCATCACGACGACATCTTCGAACTCGTACGCGAGCCGATTGATCCGCGTCCGCTGATCCAACACGTTCGCGCGCCCGAAGATGGCGCCATCGTTACCTTCGACGGTTTTGTGCGCAATCAATCGCACAATCGCGCGACGCTTTACCTCGACTACGAGGCCTATGAATCCATGGCGCTGGCCAAAATGCGCGAAATCGGCGCCCAGCTCCACGAAAAATACGGCATCCATCGCGTTGCCATCGTCCACCGCCTCGGCCGCCTCGAAATCGGCGAGACCAGTGTGTTCATTGCCGTCAGCGCGCCTCACCGCGCGGCCGCATTCGACGCCTGCCGCTTTGCCATCGATACGCTCAAACGCACCGTGCCCATCTGGAAGAAGGAGTACTTTGAAGACGGCGCCGTCTGGGCCGATGGTGAACTTCCCCCGGCGCCTGTGGCGACACGGGGCGCGAAACCAGCATCTTAACTCTCAATGCTCACCCCATCGCTCCGCCCTAGTCGCTTTATCCTCTTGGCCCTCGCTGTCTCGTTTTCAATTGCAAGCGACTTTACACAGGACAACCCCAACCGCCCGCCTTGGGCTCAGAAATCCAGGGCCCAGAAGTCCAAGACCGCATCGAATTCCTCGTCTGGCTCGAACTCCACCACAACTGCTTCTGCGCCTAGCGCTCCTCCCGATGGCGAACTCGGAAAAATCGTTCAGCCCACGCCTGACCCGGCCAAAGAGGAGCCTCAGGATCCCGCGTCTCAACGGGACCGCATCCGCGTCAACGTTAATCTCGTTACCGTTCTCGTCAGCGTTCTTGACGAGCACAATCGCCCTGCTCCCGACCTGCCTCGCGAAGCTTTTCAGCTTTTCGATGAAGGCAACGAACAAAAAATCGACATCTTCGAGCCAGAAACTTCCCAGCCACTCGACCTGGCCCTGATGATCGATGCTAGCCTCAGCGCGCACAAAGAAATCACCTTTGAGCAGGAGGCCGCCGCCCATTTCATCCGCCAGGTCATACGGCCCGGTGATCGCTTGTCCGTTTTTTCCTTCGATGAGGACGTCTCTCAGCGCGCGGCGTTTTCCGATAATGTCGTTGCCCTCCAGGACGCGGTACGAAAAATTCCAAATGGCGCGGGGACTTCTATTTACGACGCCGTGCTCCTCGGCTCCCGTTCGCTGGCCCATCGCGGGGACGACCGCCGTCGCGTCATCATCCTGGTCACGGACGCCGGGGAAACCACCAGCCATTACGACTTCGACGCCGCTCGCCGGGAAGCGGTCAGCTCCAACGTGCTTCTGTACACCATCGTCATCCGGCCTGTGAAAAATGAAAACGGCCGCAACACTGCCGGCGAGCACGCCCTCGAAACCATGACCGACACCACCGGCGGCGCCATGTTTTATCCGGACACT
>QHYM01000441.1 GCA_003223295.1 Acidobacteriota bacterium
CCCAGCGACCCTGAACGCCCAAGACTCCGAGGTGAGCAATTCTCCTGTAGCTGCTGGCTCGGGAATCAATCAGAGCGTCAGCGCACCCGTAGTCAACGTGAACATCGGCCAGCCAGCGGGTACTGCTCAGGCACAAGCCCAGCCAGGTCGTGTAGCTCAAGCGTCCTACCAGCGGCCACCAAGGGCTAACATTGCGTTTTGCGGTACAGACACAATCGCTATCCAAGAATCTTTGAGCGGCGGCGGTGGCCTGTTCTTTCAGCATGACAACGGGAATAGTGCAGCGGTCGTGCAATTCTCTAACGATGCGATCAAGGGAGCGGAGAATAAGGAAGCTGTTGTCAAAGCTGCCATAATCTACCGCGATGGGGCGAAAGAACTACTGCGGGTTATAGGTAGCTGGCTAGGGCAAGACAGAGCAGATGTTCGCCTCCAAGTTGATTCTTCGCACACGCTCATAATCGGTTTCATTCTAGGTGACGACTTTTGTGTCCTTGAAAAAAACGAGGTTTTTGGGCATCGGCGACAGTTCTGGGTTAATGACCTACACCGTTTGGGTAAACCCGAGAGGCTTTCAGCTTTAGTTCGTTTGACAGCAGCGACCTCTGGGTATTGCTTTTTTGAAGGCGCGTTTGAAGTCACCACGAACCCCCTGAAGATTTCCAACCCTTCTGCCCCCACGGCGGATAGCTGAAGGAATGACTCGACCTTCTACGGATGCCCTTCTGCGAACACAGCAGGACGACTCTGGTTTGCACAGGAGACCGTTGCGCCTATCATTTGATGAGTATGCGAGCGGCATCTCCTATTCGGCGTGCGGCTGTTTTCTTCTGTGTGGTGCTGGTGTTGCTCGCGGCATTGATACCAAGTGGCAGTAGCCTCCCGCTCGCTGTCCTCGTGACATTGTGTTTCTTCGTTCCGGTCGCGACATTTGTTTTCCTGCCACACGTTGACGAGCAAAATCAGCCGCAGCAAGCTTTTAAGCTACCTGCTTTCTCGCCGCGTCCTCCTCCCGCGCAGTAAAGCCTCAGCTACTTCAACGCATACAACAGTGTGACGCTTGCGGGCCGAGTTGTGCTCACCCGCAGAGTCGATCCGTGATTTCAGTTTCCCGGCTGGAGGGCCTTCCATGAAGTGCAAATGGCTAAAGGTGCTGATGTTGTTGATGATGGCAGGAGCGTCGTTTGGCAGTCCGATGAACCCAAAAGAAATCGAGGAACTCATGCACACCATGAACCAGACGAGGATTGAATTCACGCTGCCCGATGAAGACGACAAAGGAGACGGAGGCAAGACAGGTGCTCAGCGGGCAACTATGAATCATCTCTTGGAACTGCGGAACGAACGGCGCTAAACTCGTTTGCCAGATGCGGAGGTAAACCATGAAAGGACGCATATTCGCAGGTCTCTTTCTTTGCTCTCTTTTCTTCGTTGTTGGGAGAGACGCGCAAAGCCCCGACAAAGGAGGCCCGGACGCACATGCGTAAATCACTTGTATCAGTCGCAGTTCTGCTGCTTTCGGGCTACTTCGGAAACGCCCAGGACAAGTCGCCCATTCATGTCGCGATTCAGGCCGCACCGGAACAAATCAAGAAGGCGGCAATGGCAATGTTTGCGCGAAACGGCTATTCGCTGGACTCGGATACTCCCACCCAGCTAAAAATCTCCAAGCCATTCAGTGAGGAAGAAACAGCCGCCTATAACACAGCACATTGGACGAATCAGCCTGTAGCAAATTGCCGACACGTTCAAGCGTTCCTACTGTCCCCGGCGGATGAGGAGACTAGTGTAACGATGACCACAGGGATGGTGTGTCATACCGACAGACTGTGGTTAATCCGGCGCGACGACGACCGAAAAGAAATTCAGTTGGCGCAAAGCATTTTGGCCGACCTGAAAGTCAGGATTGAGGAAACCAATAAACGGCGATGAGCCGCACGAGGTACGATGATGCAAGTGGGCCAACTTGTGCGCTTGAACCTAGCTGGCTTGCACGTCGGGGGTGTGATGTTTCAGGCAGCCGTTACTGACGCTGTCGGCCATATCGTGAAGCAAACTTCTGAACAGCCTCCCAAGTACCTTGTAAAGTTGCTGTTCTCCTTCCGTGGGGTCACTGAAGTCGAAGTTCCTGCCGAGCGCATTCACGCAGATAAATGACCAAGTTCAGTGTTGTAGGTCCAAATCATTCTTGAGCACTCGCATGCATCCGCGCGAGCAACCGAAAAAGGGGCAACTGAGGAAGCTATTGTTTGGGAAACGCTAGTCGGCACTTGCTTTAGAAGCTGCATGGGCGTAGCGTTGCGAATAACGGGTGTGCAAGTGCAAGGCAAGGTGAAGTGGTTCGTAGATTCCAGGGGCTACGGCTTTATCGGGCGAGATAACGGTCCTGACGTTTTCGTCCATCACACCGACATTGCGGGTGACGGCTACCGAACGCTGAAACAGGGAGATCGTGTAGATTTCGAAATCGTCCAGGGGCCAAAAG
>QHYM01000442.1 GCA_003223295.1 Acidobacteriota bacterium
ATTGCCGCACGTCCAGCCCGAGGGCGTTTTGCAGGTGGATATTCCTTAGCGCTCTGGTCGTACACAAAAGAGGGTGTGGAAAGACCCTCGACACGTCGCCCGAGCATAGGTATCAAACATATCGATTCGAAGCGGGCATTGAAGGGTTTTACTGCACGCTTTGGGCCGGATGATTCCGATCTCATCCCCGAAGACGCCACGACAGGACAGCCACAAAAAGGCTATAAGTTTCGCGGCCACATGCTTGATTTGCGAACGCTGGCGTTTGCGCTTACTGATCGAAGCTATTCGCTGGAGACTGCGTGCAAAGCATTCGGAGTCGAACATGGAAAACAGCATGTGTCTCGCCACGGCGTCATCACAAACAAATACATCGACTACAATCGCCGAGACGTTCAGGCCACGTCCGAACTAGCGGTAAAGCTTCTCGCCGAATACGTAAAGCACCCAATAAGTCTTCAACCAACAAAAGCCTATTCACCTGCATCAATCGGCAAGGCATATCTAGGGGCAATGCGTGTCCTTCCCATTCTTGAGCGACAGCCGGATTTTCCGATGCACTATGTCGGGTTTGCGCAGACAGCCTTTTTTGGCGGTAGAACAAGCGCTCACATCCGGAATGTCCCGGTTCCTGTTGTTTACATGGATTTCCTTTCGATGTATCCCACGGTAAACGGATTGATGGACCTTTGGAACTTTGTTACCGCGAGGCAAATTCGCGTCGCTACTAAGTGTCAAAAGGAAATCGAAAGCTTCTTACGTGGACTGACGCCAGACAAGCTGTTTGAGCCGAAGACTTGGACAAAACTACCGGCTTTTGTGAAGGTCATACCAAATGGAGATATTCTTCCGTCACGTTCAAAGTACAGCCTCGTAAGCAATGATTGGCAAGTCGCAGTTAACTATCTCCATGCAGCAGATCACGCGGGCTCAGAAGGCCTCTGGTATTCGCTCCCAGATGTAGCTGCTTCAGTTCTTCTTACAGGCAAACTTCCTAAGATCATCGATGCATTCAAGCTTGTCCCAGAAGGAAAACATTCCAACCTACGGTCGGTGCTTCTGGGCAGTGAAGTGCCTGTCAATCCTAGGACGCAAGATTTATTTCGAACCGCCAGCGAACAACGCAAGTCGCTATCGAAAAAGAAACATTTGTCTCGCGAAGGAATGGAACGACTAGACAGGTTTCTGAAAGTCTTTGCAAATGCCACCACCTACGGAATTTATGCGGAGATGAATCGCCAGGAAACGGAAGAGAAAGTGAAGTTGAAATGTCAGGGAATTGACCCAGAGCCATACGAATGCTCGGTCATTCATCCGGAGAAGCCCGGGGAATTTTGCTTTCCTCCATTGGCCTCTCTCATAACGGGGGCCGCCCGCCTCATGCTTGCGCTTTTGGAACATTGCGTGACGGAGTTGGGCGGAACTTATGCAATGGAAGACACCGACTCAATGGCAATCGTCGCCACAAAGCGCGGTGGATTTATTCCCTGTCCAGGCGGAAATCTCGTCAAGGATGGCGTGGAGGGCGTCAACGCTCTAACTTGGAAACAAGTCGATCAGATCGTGAAAAACAATTTCGACCCGAAGACAGGAAAGCCACGGCAGATTCACTGTCTGGCAATTTCCGCAAAACGTTATGCACTCTTCGCGCTCTCAAAAAATGGTGAACCGGAGTTGCTGAGGGAAGGTAGGGGCAACAAGAAAGATCGTTGGTCGCGACATGGATTGGGCCACTTGTTAAATCCGACAGACCCGGAAGCTTCCGACCGTAACTGGACGGCTGAAGTTTGGAATTCAATTATTCGTAAGGCTTTCGGTCTCAAGGCAAAAGAGCTGCCATTCGCGCATTTACCGGCCATCGGGAGAACGACCGTTAGCAGCCCGTTCGTGATGAAAAGCTTCGAGTCTCTGAATGCGGGCAAACCCTATCAAGAGCAGATTAAACCATTCAACTTTCTGCTGACTGCGCATGTCATCCCTTTTGGGCATCCTGACGGAGTCGACCCTGAGAGGTTTCACCTCGTTACGCCTTACGATTCCGACCCGAGGAAATGGCGTGAAAAGGAATGGATCGACCAACACAGCAAAAAACGGTTTCGAGTCACAACGCAGGGTTGCTGCGGCTCTAAACGAACCGCTCGCCTGAAAACGTATGGCGAAGTTGTGGAGGAGTACGAATTTCACCCGGAAGCAAAATGCGCCGATGCTGGGGGAAGTGCCTGTGACAGGCGAACGACCGGATTGTTGCAACGTCGACATATCAAGATCGATCAAATCAAGTGCATCGGGAAGGAATCGAACAGTCTGGAGAGTGTCGAAGAAGGAATGATTCACTCCCAACAGAACGTCTATACTGAATACGTTGATCCCAGACGAAGTGATTGGATTACCAAGATTCGGCCTGCATTGAAGAAGGGGAAGCTAACCGTTCTTGTCAAAGAATGTGGGAAGAGGTTGTCGCGACGCGAACTGATTGAATTGAGGGCCGGTCGCAGCAGACCGCATCGCAAGAATCAGGAATTGCTTGTGGCTATTCTCAAGAACCTTGGGCTACTCTGACCGGAATTCGGGCCGGAGCAAGTACTAGTAGCAATTTGTCCGGTAAGCCCTCTTATCAGGCAAGTGGATTTTTTCGCCGCACAGTGACAAAACCCTCCACGCGAGTAACCCCACTTCTCAAGGCGAGCAGCGTCGCCACTACTTCAAGAGACGCAGGAGAATCAAAGCGACCAGTATGATCAGAACCCAAAGTAGGCGATGAATCTGGCTGATTGTCTTATGCGCGTTCCCGGGAAACAGGGCTGACGTTTCCGGGAGGAGGTTGCTTCGGCCGCCGTAAAGTCTTGGCCTGTCTTGGCGGAGGACCATGAGTTGCCCTATTTCAGTTTCGGTATAAAACTTTTGATACCACAGCCGAGTTCTAGCTTCACTCCACGCTCGGCTGGTCGAGTCGGAGTCATAGTCTGCCTCAAAAACGGCGGGATCAAATCCACTCCCGATGTAATCGCGGAAGTCAACGCACTCCCTGACAATTTTGTCGTCGCACACTACAAAGAAACTATAGATCTCGTGAGGTTCGGTCCGGGAACTATCGCTATCATAGAAGAACCATTGGGCAGAAAACGGATTGAATCCTTTCTTCCGAAGCGTGAGTAACTCGCTCAGGATTCCATGATTGAACGACGGCCCTGCAAACGATGCTTTTTCGGTCTCGGTTGTGACCTCCACTTTCAAGACGTGGTTCTCGACTTCAATGCATCTGTCAGCAAAGCGAGTGTAAATCTCGCCTACTGTTGTCGCATTTTTTTCTATCTTGCCTTCAATAAGACGCTCTTCGGCCAGTGGCAGACCTCGCACTTTGTCGAAGTCAAGCGAATATCTCGTAAGACGAAAACCATTCCATTTTTTGCTAAGGTCTGCCCAGATGGGCTTCATAGCCCCCGCCCCTGTGTGCTGCATCCACGAAAGTGTCGGAAATCATCCGAACAAGGCGTAATGACCGTTTTCGGGCCGGAGCATATCACTCTTTACGATTGACCGAGCGGGAACACTGGGTTTTGGGCACTTGTCCGATAACCCAACTACACAGGAGCTGAGGCCGCCGCTGCCAAGCTACTTAACTTCCATGATTCCCATGGTGAAAATCAATTCTCTGACGGCGAAAGGTACGCCTCTAACTTTGGGCCGCATCTGTAGGTCCACACGGCGGCGAGGAAAAGCCCTGTGCTCACAACTATGTGAGACAAGAGCTGAATGAGTTGCAGTTTGTACAAATAATCCTGCCCCGCTGATGCTGGCAGCCCCGCATAGTGTGAAATGGCAAACGCAAGGGCAGGTACGTTCGCAAGGTTGCCCAGAGACCAGAAAACCAGATACAGGGATATTGCACGGCTTGCTATCAGCACAAGCTCTTTCTGAGGCACAGGGCCCTCCTTGAGAGAACGGCAAAATGAACTCTTAAATCGTAGGGCATGGATTTGCGCAACAGAATAGACTCTTCTTGTTCCTATGTCGTGGGGCTAAGTCCCAATTAGCGCGGTAACCGCACAAGTGCCTCTATGTCATGATGCTGATATGCCTAAGGCGAATCTACGGGTTCTGAAATCCCCAGATGGCCCCTTCCATAAAGGCGAATGCTCGGCTTGTGGTGAGAAGTTTGCTGTGTCGCCCAGAGGCCCGGACTTTAAGAGAGAGATGTTGGACCTGTTTGATTCACATCTGCAAGCTCGCCATCCACGTCAGTGGGAGGCTCAACTTAGGAAAACATTGAATCGACTCCAACCCAATCTGGTAAACGCACAAATCGGAAAGGTTCCCTTGCGCGGTTGACTTTACCAGTTACGCGACAAATCAGGAGTTGACTACAGTTTCTTGCTAGGATGGGCGATAGCACCGTTGGGTGATGTCATGGGAAAAACGAAGGGTCCCTACAAGGAAGAGTTCCCCAAGGGCTCCAAGGTGAAAATTGCGGAGCGCGCTTTTCTGGAAGATTTCCTCAGAAGTTGGAAATTCCACCACCCGCTGGAACCTGACCAGTTGAAGTTTGCAGATAAGATCGCCAAAGTAAAATCCGTTGGGTTTTACCACGGTGGCGACGAACTTTATGAACTCGAAGGGGTGCTTGGAACCTGGCACGGGCAGTGTCTGAGGGCTGTTTAGGGAGCCGGGACCTTCCGTAGGCTCTTCGAGTACAATCCTCCACTTCTCCGGTAAGGCG
>QHYM01000354.1 GCA_003223295.1 Acidobacteriota bacterium
CCAGTCCGAGAACCAGCCCGGCGGCAGCAGGTTTGAGACCGTCAATCAATGTGCGGCGCAACAACTCACCTCGCTGGGCACCAAGGGCTACCCGGACACCAATTTCCGGAGTGCGTTGCGCAACGATATAAGAAAGAACGCCGAACAGGCCGACGGAGGCCAGTAACAGCGACAACACTGCAAATGCGAGGAGCAGCGTTGCGTCGAAACTGGCGTCCAACGTGGATTTGCCGATGACCTGATCCATGGTCAGGACATCGGAAACGGCCAATTCCGAGTCAAGCTGCTGAACGATTCTCTGGATGGGCAAGGACAACGAAGTCACGTCGCGCGTCGAATGAACGGCAAGCGTCGCGTCATTTGGAGCGTTTCCGAAAATGGATTCGTACATGGGGAAATACATCATCGGCTGCGCAGGTTTGGCGATACTGAAACGCGTATCACCAATCACGCCGACGATTTGAAAGGGCCGGCGACCCATTGTCACCAAATGCTTGCCGATGGGGTCCTCGCCAGAGAAGTATTTCTGCACAAATGAGTCGCTGACGATGACTTGCAACGGGCCGTCCAGCCGCGCTTTCTCATCGAAAGTCTGCCCCTCCAGAAACGGGATGCCAAGAGCCGCGAAATATCCCGGGTCGGCCCAGCGAACCATCGCGTACTGCATCTGCCCCTCTGGCAATTGAGGATGCTCCGCAATGGCGAAACCACTGTCTCCGCCGTAGCCCTGCCCTGGGACCGCTCGGACAAGTCCGGCGGCCTGGACGCCGGGAAGACCGCGGACGCGCTCGAGCAAGGCTTCAAAGAAACTCACGCGCTGTGCGGGCTTGGCATATTGCGCTCCGGGAAGGCTGAATCGCATCGTGAGTACGTTGTCCGTGACGCAGCCAAGATTGGAGGCGCGCAGTTGAGAGTAGCTCTTCAACAGCAAGCCTGCCCCGATGAGCAGCATCACGGTAAGCCCTACTTCCAGGGAAAGCAGACCCTTGCGAAGGCGGACTCGCTCCAGCCCCGCGCTATGCGAACGGGAAGACTCCTGAAGGGCAGATAGAACTTGAGCACTGTTGATGGACACGGAAGAGGTTATCCCGGCGAGCAAAGCGCAGAGGAAAATCAGGCCGATGACAAAGAGCACAACCATGGCGTCCGGGTGAATCGCTTCGACGCGACTCACGTCCTGGCGCGTCCCAACGAACCATTGAATGGCAGCATAGGCCATCAACAGGCCAAGTGCGCCGCCCGCGGCAGACAGAAGAAGACTCTCGACCAAGTGCTCGCTCAGCAGACGCCAGCGGCTGCCACCCAGCGCCGAGCGAATCGCCATTTCCTTTCGCCGCGCTGTGCCGCGTGCCACAAGAAGACTTGCTACGTTCAAACACGCAATCAGGAGAACGCAAAGCGTCGCCATGAGCAGAACATACAGGGAGGTCTTGATATCACCCACCATGTCATCAAGCAGCGGTCGGCTGTTCGCGGCCTTGCTGATGTATGGATCATCTGCACGCTGATCGTGTAATTGCCGCACGATTACAGAGAGCTCCGCGGTGGCTTGGTGCTCCGATACTCCGGGCTGCAGACGTCCGACTGCCCCATAGTCGTGGCTGTCGAGAGCTTCAATATCCCGGGGAGACTCTTCGTGGTAAATGGGCGTCCACAATTGCACGCTTTGCTCGGGAAAGGCAAACCAAGACGGCATGATGCCGATCACCGTGTAGGTTTTTGCGTCGAGACGGACCGCCTGGTTCAAGATGGAAGCATCGCCGCCGAAGCGCCTCCTCCACAACGACCAGCTCAGAATCACTGTGCCATTCGCTCGGTGGCCCGGGTTTTTTCAGGAAGCTGCCCAGATGCGCCGGACAAATTGTACTCGGCACCATTGGAATAGATGGCCAAGTCAGAAAAGCCATGGCTTTGGTTTTTCCACGCCTTGAATATCCCACCTGCAACATTGTTGTACGGAAACTTGTCGTCCGGGCTTTGCTCGTATAACCGTATTAAGTGTGTTGGGTCTTTAAACGGGAGTGGTTTTAGAAGGACAGAGCGCACCACGGTAAACATTGCCGTACTTGCGCCAATGCCCAGCGCCAGAGCGATAACGACAGCGCCCGTCGAGCCAGGACTCTTGAGCAACATGCGAAAGCCAAAACGCCAGTCGTGAAGCAGTGCCTCCAGCACCGGCAAGCTCCGGCGGTCGCGGTAGCGCTCTTTGGTTTGCTCGATGCCGCCGAGCTTGATGAGTGCGTCGCGGCGGGCCGCTTCGGGCGTCATGCCGGCGCGGAGGTTGTCTTCGATGTGGAGTTGGAGATGGCTCTCTAGCTCTGCGATGAATTCGGCGTCGCGTTGCGGTTTCCGAAGAACACCGGCGAGGCGCAGAAACGAAGCACGCAGCGATTTCCAAGTATGGCTCATGTGGAGGGCTCCGTCGCAGACTGGAATTTCGCGAGGATAGTTTGGGCCTGCTGCCAATCACGCGTTTCGCGTTCCAATTGTTTGCGGCCTGCGCGCGTGAGTTTGTAGTATTTCGCTTTGCGATTGTTGTCGGAGACGCCCCACTCGGATTCGATGCAGCCTTCCTGTTCCAATTTCAGCAAAGCCGGGTACAACGTTCCGTAATTGAGCGAGAGAAGGTCACCGCTGGTTTGCTCGATGCGGCGCGCGATGCCGTAGCCGTGGAGAGGCCCAAGTGTTTCCAGCGTTTTCAGGATCATGAGAGCGAGAGTCCCCTGCCAAACGTCCGCTTTGTCGCTCATAGGCCTCCTATGGGAAAACAATAGAAGTATGCGCTTGTCCTATGGGATGTCAATAGGAGAGTGGGGGAATGGTTGGGAGAAACGGTGCGCGTGGTTCCCTTGGAGGGAACGACCAGAAAAAGGCGGCGTAAATTCTTTGCTAATCCTGGTCCCGGTATTCTTCCGGAATGTCGTCTTCAGGGACTTCGTGGGTCTCGACTTCCATTTCGTCCGTGTTGTCCGCGTCCTCTACACCTTTGACGATGTCAGCCTCGTAGGCATTTCCTTCTTCCAGCAATTCTTCCACGCCTTCCGAGGCAGCGTGTTCCCCTCCAGAGAGTCCTTGCAAATTTCCCGCTTGTCCGCCGGAGCGTGCGCCCAAGCCTCGTGGTTCGAACGAAACAGTGTCTACCACCGTGGCCTTGCCGCGGACGCTTGGCTTCTTTTTAGTAGCTTTCTTGGGAGAAGACTTACGAAGAGTAGCTGCCATTTTTGAAGCGGCCCTCTTTTTGGCAGAGGATCGGGGACGAGCCACTTTCTTGGGCTTATCGCGCTTCTTGCTTTTCTTTTTGCTGGCCATTGCGGGGGCACCACACTCCGGTTGGTATGTTTACACCGGTGTGGGCGGGGAAGTCCAGCGGCTTCGGGGTGATCTAACCATGTCGCCCCCCTTAAACTTGGAGTTCCACAAACTCGACCTCGAACGGGATGCGCCCCAGGTTTAGACGCGCCACGGAGACCGGCAACTGAAATCGGCGTGGGCCCGCACTTCCAGGATTGATGTAGAGGACGCCATCGCGCTCGAACTTCCCGGGTTGATGAGAGTGGCCGCTGACGACGACATGAAAACCAGCGGCTACAGGATTCAAGTCGAGGGCGTGCAGATCATGCAGGACATAGAGGAAAACCTTCCCAGCTTCCGCAACGGCTGTTTCTGGGAGGGTGCGGGTCCCGTCGGAAGTATCCACATTTCCACGCACGGCGATAACGGGCGCAAGCTCTCGCAGAGCGGTGAGAATTTCCGGCTTGCCCACATCGCCGGCATGGAGAATCAGCTCCGAACCACGCAGGGCCTCCAGCGCTTGCGGCCGCAGCAATCCGTGAGTATCCGAAATCAGCCCGATGCGCGTGCGTATGGCTGGCACGGAGGGATTCTAATGCTCAGTTGTTCTGGAACGAAGAAATTACAAGTGGTCAGTCGCGACTTTACTTTAAGCGGATGCTTTGTTGGGAAGCACGCGGCGCAACGGTTTCGCTCCGGGGACGGGGAACCGCATGTGCCAAAAATTTGTTTCGGGGGAGAGGAATTCCACGCCAACATATTGCTTGCCATCGCGGGCGCGGTGAACCGAAACAACGCGGCACTCCATAGATTGAGCCGTATGGTCATTGACCAGAATCACCGTTTGCTCCACCAGCACGATCTCTTCAAGTTGAAACAGTGCCCCGTGGCGATTGACGGATTGCGAGGTGGTGTGCGCGGAGAAGCGCTCGCCCGAGTCTGTTTTTCCGTGGACCGTCAGGGGAACAGTCAGAGCCACCCTTAAAGTGCGGCGGCGTTCTTTGACACGAAAGTGAAGCAGGGACATTTCTAGCTCGTTCTCAAACCTGATTTAGGGTTTCACCGCGGCTATCCGGTGCGTTTCATTCCGATGCAGCTCGCCTGCAGTGACGTGTCAGCAGCGTGCTAAAACGAAAGCACAGCACAAGAGAGGTGACTAGCACGAATCTTGCCCACACAGCCCCATACTGCCTACCGATTTCTCCGGTGACAATGGCGTAACAGTACCACAAAACTTGAGCTCATGGGAGTACCCTCGTACCCCCCCACTTTGCAGGCCTGATTGAGCGGAGAAAATCGACCAAGAATGAGCTGCACTCATGGCGCACGCGACGACTATCTATTTCTCGTAACCTTTTGATTCTAAACGGCGTTCATCGTGCAGGCCGAGGCAGTTCAGTCTAACCACACTCACGACGCATCCTGCATGTTGGTTAGTGTCGAATCGAGGGGTCCTGTTTCAGCCGCATTCCCGTTTTGGTACTTTACTCCGGATTCGCTGCCTCCGACGCAATCGGACGCTCGCTTTCGTTGCCGAGAGGTTTGACCAACTGGAGAGGGTTCACGCGCGCCCGCTCGACCGTCAATCCCCAATGGAGGTGGGGGCCTGTGACGCGGCCGGTGGCCCCCACTTTTCCGAGCACTTGGCCAGATTGCAGTTCGTCGCCAGGTTTCACGTCAATCTCAGAAAGGTGGGCATAGAAGGTATAAATGCCCAGGCCATGATCGACGACGACGGTATTGCCGGAAAAGAAGAGCTCTTGCGCGAGGGCCACTTTGCCCTGTTGGGCGGCATGAACAGGCGTACCGGTCACTGCCGGAAAGTCCACGCCGCCGTGAGGGGAGCCGGGCTGGCCGTTCAGAATGCGGCGCTTTCCGAAGTTGCCGCCGGTGGTGACGCCATCAAGCGGCACACGAAAGTCCCCGGCCCATAACTTCTCAGGCGTCACCTGGTCGAAGATGGCCCGCAACTTGTCGCGCTCTTCGTTGGCACGCTGGATTTGCTCGGGGCTGGGTTCGACGAATTCTTTGCCGACCTGTAGTTTCTCCGTGGCGAACTTCCCGGCTCGGATGGGGATCTGAATGGCGCAACTTGCGGGCTTACCGCTGGACGTTTGTACGTGGATCAAGACGGGATAAGTTCCAGGCGGTTTTTCCAAGTCGACGCCGAGAATTGCCTGGCGCAGGTCGATGGCTGCGGCTTTCGAATCGGACTGCGCATTAGCAGCCTGCCAGAACGGGACGTTCTTGGAGTTCCACTCGGCGGTCACCTCGCTCAATGGCTTGCGGCTTCTCACCTCCAATAGGAGCAAGCTGCCCTGGCTCGATACTGGGGCGCTCAATTTCAGAGTTACACCTGGGGCGCAGGCTTGTGGGGTTTTTGCGTCAGCGACAGCCGGAAGCAAAAACAACCCGACGGCCATGCGCAGGACGATGCTCAAGAGATGCCGAATGGAAAACCTGTGGAGCAATTTCAGGCTCCCCCCTTTGGGCGCAGCATATTCACGCGCGTTTCCACCTTCTCGAAATGCGCACGGCCCAGCTTTGACCCATAAATGGCTTTTTGCGAGAGCAGAAAGAGATCGGGATTCTTTGCTTTTTCGCGGATTTCCCTCAGGTAGGGGCGGACTTTGGCAAACATGAAGTACAACTCCCCGCAAAAAGCCGGCTCGAAGAACAACTTTTCACTGATGATGCCGTTGAGCACAAAGGTCGTGGCGATACCCCAGTAGCTGCCCACCTGACGCAACCAGTTGTTCTCTTGCGAGCCGAAATCCATAGCCACTTTCATGAAATCATCAGCGCATGTAGGCCAAAACGTGGTGAGCCACCACTGGCGCGCCTTGCGCATTTCAGGCTCGCGCCTGAGATCGTAGAGCTCCAGAAGCAGACGGGCCTCGTCGACCGTCGGTTTTTTCGGCATCTTTTCCTCCCGATATTTCGGCAATGTCATTCTACCTTTCGCAAACACGTTGTGCCGCGTGTTTGTTGAGCGCGCGACGCTTCAGCGGGATGCTTACCCGGGGGTTGTAGTTGCGCGCAGCTTAAAGCGCTGAATCTTTCCTGTTACCGTCTTAGGGAGCTCGCCGCAGAAGCGGACTTCGCGAGGGACTTTGTGCGAAACGAGGCGCGCCTTGATGTGACTGCGGATTTCCTCGGCGAGCTCGCCTGATCCCTCGCAGCCTGCGCGCAAGGTGACGTACGCCACCGCATAGGTCAATCCGCGAGCATCCGTCGCGCCTACCACCGCAGCTTCGGCCACATGCGGGTGGCCCAGAAGCGCATTTTCCACTTCCACGGGCGAAACCCACATGCCCGCGACTTTCAACATATCGTCCGCGCGGCCGCAATAGTGATAGTAGCCCTCAGAGTCGCGCAGAAACTTGTCACCCGTGACGACCCAGCCGCCGCGTTTTGTGCGCGCCGTGAGTTCGGGAATCCGCCAATACTCCGCGAAGGCGCTAGCGCCGCGCACCCAAAAGTTGCCGATTTCCCCGGCAGCTACTTCGCTCCCGGCATCATCAACAATTTTTGCGCCATAGCCGGGCACGGGGAAACCGCAACTCCCCGGCTTGCATCGACCCGGCCGGCTGGAGATGAAAATGTGCAGCATCTCCGTCGAGCCGATGCCATCGAGAACCTCCAGACCAGTGGCGCGTTTCCAGCGGTCGAAGATCTCCGCGGGCAGCGTTTCGCCGGCAGAGACACACTGGCGGACGGAGGTGAAATCAAGAACCCGCCCGGCAGTTTCTGCCTCCCTGAGGATGGCGGCATAAAGAGTCGGGACCGCAAAGAAAACCGTGGGCCGATACATTGAAACCAATTCAATGACATGCTCAATGCTGGTGCGCTTGGGATTCAAGATCGTGCTGGCGCCGAATGCGAGCGGGAAATACATTCCATTTCCCAGTCCATAGGCAAAGAAAAGTTTCGAGGTGGAGAAGGTCACGTCGTCCGCATGCAGCCCGAGCACGCCCTGGGCGTAATTGCGCGTGGCGACCAGCATATCGCCGTGGCGATGGACCGCAGCTTTTGGTGTTCCTCCGCTGCCGGAGGTGTAGAGCATGAAGGCTGAGTCGCCAGAGGCAGTGTCTGCGGGCGCAAGCGTATCGGAGGCTGAAGCGATCCAGTCGTTCCAACTGGCGCAAGACACACCATGTGTTTCGTGCTTGCCTTTGCCGACAACGATTATCGGCATTTGCGGACGCTCGCTGGAGGCGGGCAAGAAGGCTTCGAGGGCTTCAGTGTGGACAATCGCCACTCGCGGTTCACTATCCTCAATGTAATGGATGTAATCGGCGGTACGCGCGTAAGGATTTACGGGCACGGCCAGGGCGCCGATTTTGGCGGCGGCGAAAAAAGAGGCGATGAATTCCGCGGAATCCGGAAGCACGATGAGAACGCGGTCCCCCCGGGATACGCCTAGTTCCTGGAGCGCATTTCCAGCGCGGTTGGCAAGAGCTGCAAGCTCAGCGTAAGTGACCCTGTCGGGCTCGCGGGCGATGGCTGTCTTATGCGGATGCCGCCCTGCGGGGTCATCTAAGAAGTACTGCCCAATGTTGAATTGTTCCGGAATTTCCGCAGGCAGAAATGGTTCGGAGGAATTTGCCATCATATTCGATTTGCTTCTGCACCTGTGTTATTGGGCTGACGCCGTCGCTCCGGTAATGCGAATTTTGTACCAGGATGTGCCAGCGGGATAGAGGGCATCGTTGATGTCAGAGGTTTTCTGCCCTCCGGGCTCGATGGTTGCGGCGATGGTGCCCTTGTTGATGAGAATGGAATTATTGTTGGCGTCGACGTAGGTGGTTTCGTACTGGATATTGCTGTAACTGTAGGAAGCGGATCTGTTCTCGATGCTCACGAGCCAGACCGCGGTGGTGCCCGTGCGATCCTTGTTCATCGTGGCGCGCTGGACCTTCAAATCATGAACCGCGTCAGCGTTGCCCACAGGCTGTGCAGACGCGGCCGCCACGGCCAGCGACGGCTTATTTGCTTTTGCTTTCGAGATGAATAAATAACCGCCAAGGGCAATCGCTGACACAACGACAGCGAATGCGATCCAAAGGCCCTTTGATGCTCCGGATGTCTTTGCTTCTTGAGACTCCTTGAACATACGCCCCCCTCTCTCTGCCCCGGCAGTCCTTGCAGGACGTGCTCGTTCCAGGTGACAGGAAAACAGTTGCAGCGGTTCTGCAAGTGAAAGTGGCGGTCGCGCCGAAGAGCGTCCCCCGCCCGGGGCAAGAGCCGCCCTAGACATACCAGAGAAGTGTGGGGAAGTCTATCATCGGAATAGGCTGCTCCCCCGTCTCGGAGAGTTCACTCTTCTCCGATATCTTCCTTCCAGACTTCGGGATGCTCGTTTACGTATTTCGCGAGCAAGTCGATGCATTCGCGGGAGTGCAGGTCAATCACCTCGATGCCATTCTCGCGCAGCCAATCGATCCCGCCTTGAAAGTTCACCGATTCCCCAACGACAACAGCTCCGATCCCAAATTGGCGAATCAATCCGCTGCAATACCAGCAAGGAGCGAGGGTCGTCACCATGATTTTGTCGCGATAGGATCGCTGGCGGCCGGCGCGGCGAAACGCGTCGGTTTCGCCGTGCGCAGAGGGATCGCCTTCTTGCACCCTGCGATTATGGCCCTTGCCCAAAAGCTTTCCTTCGCGAGTAAAGAGAGCGGCGCCGATGGGAATTCCTCCTTCAGAAAGGCCCGCACGAGCTTCCGCAAGCGCGGTCTGCAGCATCGCTTCGTACTTTTCCCGGTTTTTCGGTGTGTCCGTATCCACTGGTGGAATCTCTCTCCTTTCGGTGCTCCTTCATTCCGGCTGGCGGGCTGAAGGGAAAACGCGCAGGAACACAAGATGTGTTGGCAAGAAGAAGATCATCAAGGCTCCAAGCAGGATGACTGCCAGGTGCGTTGGAGCAGGCCCCCAAGTGCGGTGCAGCAAGGGATCCTGAAACGCATAATTCATATTCAGCTGCGGCGAAAGAAACCGCGAAAAGATGAGCAATACCCCCGTGATCGCTGATTGAAATGCCAGGGCACGGCGATCGTACCCGAGGATTTGCAGCGCCCAGAGCAGAACGACCGGTAGAACGATGTGAAAACACGAAAGGAGACGAATCCACAAGGCATAATGCTGATCCCACATGTATTCTGTGCCGCCTACAAGATGGTGGGCCGTCACGATTCGCCAGAGGACGTCCAGGCTCCATAAAACTCCGACGAGCGGCGCAAGCAGGGCCTGGCTGGAAACCAGCAAGGATTGCCGGAACCACAGCCCCAGGCAGGCTATCACCACGCTGACGTCACACAGGTGCAGCATGTTCTGCCAGCCCCACGACCAGGTATAAAGGGGAAACCAGGTCAGAACCCAGACGAGCGCTCCCCACCGTGTGATGGTAAATGCTCTTGTTCCCACCGGCATGGACTCCATGCGAACGCCAAATCCGCCAAAGCGTACCACAGGCTCCAATATGGAGCTTGGACACTTCAAGAAATGGCTTGAGCATGCCCAGTCGTGAGCGCGAGAGCACAGCAGGATAAAACTGTCGAGCGCTTGCTCAGTTGGCTGGGGCAGCGCGAAGATGAGATGGCCGTCCTGTTAGCCGATCTCATTGCCGTGCCGACGGAGAATCCACCGGGGAAGCATTATCGCGAATTTGCCGATCTTCTCATAAGCCGAGCGGAAACCTTGGGCTTGCAATTTGAGCGTCTCGAAGCTTCTTCGCAAGACTTCTCCGCGGGGGATGCTCCTGCGTGTCTCTCCGCGAGTTATGGGCAAGGGGAACGCACCTTCTATTTTCATGGACACTACGATGTGGTTCCGGCGCAATCCGAGGAGCAATTCCAGCCGCAGCGCAAGGAGCATTTTATGTTTGGGCGCGGCGCTTGTGACATGAAGGGCGGAATCGTCTCGATGCTTTACGCGATCCTGGCGTTGAAAGAATGGGGCGTGGAGTTCGATGGAAGAATCAATTTAGTTTTGGTTCCGGATGAAGAAACGGGAGGGGCGCGTGGTTCCCAGAGGTTGGCGGAGCAGGGAATCCTGGGAAGAAATGGAGTCGGCATGCTGCTGGCTGAACCGACCAGCGGCGTAGTTTGGAATGCCAACCGCGGAGCAATTTCGCTGAGGGTGAGGGTCTTCGGCAAGTCCGCGCACGTTGGTTTGCAACACCAGGGTGAAAACGCCTTCGAACGCATGCATTGCGTTGTTCAGCGGCTTCAAGAGGTAAAACACGAAGTGGAGCAGCGCACTACGGGCTTGACAGTGGGTGCGGGCCAGGCGCGCAATTCCATCTTGATGCTTGGTGGGCAGAGTGGCGGTGGAGCGAACTTCAACGTGGTCCCGGAAACCTGCTGGTTCACCATCGACCGGCGCATCAATCCGGAAGAGAACTTGGGAGAGGAAAAGGCCAGGCTAATCGAAGTTTTGAAGGCGTGCCAGCGTCAAGGGATTCCTCTCGAATGGGAGATTCTACAGGAAGGCGATGCGGCCTCGTGCCGCGAGGATGAGGCCGGTGGTCTAGCGTTGGCCCATGCAATCCAAGAAGTAACTGGCTCGCCGGCCCGCTTTGAGCTGTGCCCGGGTTTGCTGGAAACTCGCTTTTACGCAGCGCGAGGCGTGTCGAGTT
>QHYM01000122.1 GCA_003223295.1 Acidobacteriota bacterium
CGGGAGCCACCGCGGGAGCCCCCCATACTGGAGGAACCCCGCGAACTGCTCGCGCGCGCGCTGCTGCCGCCCTTCCCACTCGAAGCTCCGCCAAGGGCGCCGCCTCCTCCCTTGGAGCCGCCGCCGGTGCTTGGTGATACACTCCGATTGCCCACGCGATCGCCGCCTCCGCCACGGTCCATCGCTCCTGCCTGTTGTCTACCGCCACGATCCATCGTGCCTGCTTGCTGCCCCCCGCCCCTCTGACCTTGATTCTGACGTGCATTCGCCTGGCGGTTGCCCATCGAGTCCCCACGAGCGGTGCCACCAAATTTGTTCGCCGTTGCCTTGTTCGCGTAGGGAGTGCCACCCCGGTGCTGGGCATTGTGCTGCCAGCTATTACCGCTCCCGGTGCGATTTCCGGTCCGATTCCCGCTGTTGCTGATGTTCTGTCTGTTTGAGTTATTCACAAAGTTATTGTTATTATTAATGTTAATATTGTTATTTCCGCCCCATCCGCTATTGCAGCACCAGCCTCCACCCATGGCGGCCCCAACCATCATCCCGACACCAAAAGAGACAGCCATGCCCGCGGCGTAATATCCCGGTGGCGGGTAGGCAATTGGCGGGTAGGGGTACGGAGGTGCGCCGTAGACCACCACGGGGTCATAGCTGGGGACGTAGACGACTTCAGGCTTGGACTGCTCAATGACAATGACGTTCTTGTTTTCGACCGTCTTTGTTTCTACCTTCATCTGCTCAGTCGACTTCAGATTTCCCTTTTCCTGGGCCTTGGCTCGCATGCGCTGCACAGCATCCATCACGTCAGACTGCTGGGCCAGAACGGCATTTCCAAGATCTGTCGTCCACCCAATGTCGTCTGCCAGTCGCTTAACGACATCGGGGAGCGCAGCCATCGATTGAATGCTCGAGTCCCAGGGTTGCTTCAGGACCGCGTCCGCCAAAGCTTTGTCCTTCAGGTCTTTGTTCTTTGTAAGCCACTGTTGAAGCTGCACGATTTCCAGTGGATAGGTGGATGCAGCAAGGACTTGAGCCAAGAGTGGATCTGGATAAAGGGCGATTGGCGCTACTAGGGAATCCAATTGATCATTCGGAATCTTTGGAGTCGGCTCATCAGCCACGGCCGACTGTTGTTGTTCTTGCGTCTGGGCCACCGTTACCGGCCCTCCAGGAACCAGCAGCATCGAGCAGAATGCCGCCGTCAGTTGGGTCCGCAAGCTTCGGACGAGTGTTGCCATTTCGCCACCTCTTTGTTCACTTTTCGTTTCTTCTATAGCTGGCCTCCGCGATTCAGAACACTGGCAAAACTACCAGATGAAGCCTTGGAGATTTGTGCTCCCGACCCTGTAACTTTTGACAGTTTGCGACACACAAAAGATTCCATATCGTGCAGGCGCAAACGGAGCTCGGCGTAGGTGGTCCCCAGCGCCCCGCTACTCGGCTCACACCTGAGAAGACGAGATGAAGCAAAGTAGCGTCATGGCCAATGCCACCAACCTGCTAGGAACATTTTTGCAGTCGATGCTTGACTGCGCAGTGGCCCCAACTAATGCGAGTTGCTTCCTGGTTGCAGCAAAGGAGTGGGCATGGAGCGTCGTGTTTGGCGCAAGCTCTAAAGTGGAGCGTTACGAGAAGACATCGTGAGGACTCAAAAAATCGAACGCGTGCTACTGGCCGCGGGTTTGACGCTCATGACCGTGTGGGTCGCAGCCCGACTTCAGAGGACCATCGCCTCCAGAGCAGCTATCGCGGAATTTACAGCAGAAAGTGCAGCTGCCTCCTCCAAGAAAGCGTCCGCTTCGCCGGATCCCGTCTTGAGTGTGCCGGTCGATTTTCGTCTATGGTCGGTCAAACGTATCTCGGCCTACGAGGATAGCCTCACTAAGAAGAACGATGCGCCCTTGGCCATTCTCCGCATTCCGAAGATCAATCTTGAAGTTCCGATCTTCAATGACACGGATGACTTAACGCTAAATCGTGGCGTTGGAAGAATTTTAGGGACCGCGCGAGTTGGGACGTCAGGCAACCTCGGGATCGCAGGGCACCGGGATGGCTTTTTCCGGGGCTTGCAGAGCATAGCCCCAGGGGATGTGCTTGAGCTCGTCCGGCCAGGGCACTCGGATCGGTACGTTGTAAGCCAGATTCGGATTGTTACGCCTGAGGATACTTCAGTCTTGAATCCAACAGCAGTGCCGACTTTGACTCTGGTAACGTGCTTCCCTTTTTATTTCGTCGGCCATGCTCCCAAGCGATACATCGTGACGGCATTACTCGACGGTGGGAACGAGTCCTACTTAGCTGCCCGTGAAGACATCAACTCCACGGGCAACGACAACAAAAACAAGGAGAAGAAATGATGATCTCAACTAGGCTCTCAAGAACGATCTTGCGCGGCCTGCTGGGCGGAGGCGCTCTTTGTATCGCGTTCTCACTGCCCTCAGCGGCGCAAGTGCAGACTCAAACCTCGGAAAAAAAGGGCGAGACAACCAAGACCGTGACAGTGGAGCGCGGGGAAATCGTCCATATTGCGGGGAACGACGTCGTCCTTAGAATGGAAGACGGTACTCTAAGGGATTTCGACAACGTCTCCGAAAACGTTACCTTCATGGTTGACGGAAAGCCAGTAAACATCCATAACGCCAAGGTCGGGATGAAGCTGGAGAAGCAAACGATTGTTAGCTCAACTCCTAGGGTGATTACATCCGTCGAAAGTGTGACGGGTACCGTTTGGCATGTATCGCCACCCACCTCTGTGATTCTCAGACTGGAAAATGGCGAAACCCAGAGCTTCAAGATCCCCAGTGGCCAGAAGTTTACTATCGATGGAGAAGAAAAGGACGCTTGGGGACTGAAGAAGGGAATGAAGGTTCAGGCCACGAGGGTGACCGAGGTCCCGGAAACCTTGGTTGCGCACGAAGTAAAGGCAACGGGAAAGATGCCCCCTCCTCCACCTGTGCCAAAAGCCGAGGTCCCTATTCTAGTCGCTGTCCTGCCGACCCCGGCGGCTCCTCCGCCTGCCCCCGTGGAAACAGCGGCCGCACGTCCCGAGCCGACGCCTAAGAAGCTGCCGAAGACCGCTAGCGATTTGCCGCTCATTGGACTACTGGGCGTCCTGTTCTGCGGTCTATCTTTGACGGTAATGACAATACGGACGATCGCTTGGCGATTGGGTGGGTCACAAGGCTGAGAAAGCCAAGATCTCAATTTCCCGACGTCGAGGGCCGGGGGGATGGGGTGGGCTGAGCCTGCCCCGTCTTCGATGTTTGGCAAACGAACTGTAAAACGACGGTTAACCGGAAACGCAAGAACTAGGTACCCGACTCGCGCAGGAAGGACTAGGCTCGATGCCCAAATCTCTCTTGGTGGCTAACGGAATTGGACAATTCGAGATGGAGCGCGAGCTCAGACGCCAGATCTGCAAAACCGGGCAGAAGATGTACGCACACGGATTCGTCGTTGCGTGCGAAGGCAATCTATCAGTACGACTCGATCGGGACCGAATTCTTGTGACTCCCGCAGGTGCGTGCAAAGGGCACCTGGGACCTGAGGATCTCTTGGTTACCGACTTAAACGGAGTGGTTCTCTGCGGTACCCGGCGACCCTCCACCGAAATGCTAATGCATCTCCTCTATTATCGGCTCCGGCCTGAGGTGCGGGCCGTCTGCCACGCACATCCGCCAATAGCGACAGGATTTGCCGCCGCGGGCCGTGCTCTCGAAGAAGCTGTTCTTCCAGAGGTGATCGTGGGCCTCGGCAAAATTCCCTTGGCACCATACGGAACACCGGGCACTTGGGAGCTTTGCGCGGGTCTTGAGTCGCTCGCGATGGAATTTGATGCGATTCTGCTCGAGAATCACGGCGTGGTGACCTGCGGCCAAGACCTGACCACCGCCTATCAACGACTGGAGACCGTGGAACGATTCGCGACGATCCTGCTCACAGCCGAATCTCTTGGCGGGCCGCGCTTGCTGCCTCACGCGGAAGTACAGAAACTGATCGCCACGAGGCCGCGCTATGGGGTTTCATCCCTGGAAGGCACTGCAGAGTTACCGCTTACATGCGAGACTCTCGTAGACCGGGCCGACAGGAACCCGAGCTGTTTCTTGGCGGCGCGGCCGCGCGGCCGCCCGGCGAGGAGGAAATTGCACGGCACATCTTCGCAAGAGACAATTCGTTTGGGTCTGGATCACCCACGACAATTCGGCTCCTAATGGCAAAGTGGATGAGATCGGCATTCGTCCTAAGCCCTAGGTCCTGCATAATGCGATATTTGTGAAAGGCCACGGTCCGAGGCGCCACTCGCAAGATATCCGCCGCTTCCTTCATAGACTTCCCCTCTGCCAAGAGCTGGACGACTTCTTTCTGGCGTGGTGTCAGTGATTCATGGTGGCTCCTACCCTGGGGATGCCGAATAAAGGCTTCCAGCATTCCGCGAGCAATCTGCTGTGTGACGTAGGATTTACCTCGAAGCGCCGACTGAATAGCTTGCAGCAACTCCGAGGCCGCAGATTTCTTCAAAACGTACCCTGATGCACCTGACTTCATGGCCTCCACAGCAAGTTCAGGGTCCTCGTTCATGGTCAGAAAAATGATTTTGACACCAGGTACCCTCTGCTTGAGTTGCCGGCTAGCCTCCAGTCCATTGAGCAATGGCATAGCAATATCAACCACAACCACATCGGGCTTAAGGCGTGTAGCGGAATCCAGGAGTGCGCGGCCATCGGTAACGGTCGCTACAACCTCAAAGTGGGGAGCAAAGAGCTGACGTAAAGCCTCAGCGACAAGGGTGTGGTCATCGGCTAAGATCAGTCGTGGCAATTTCATAAGTTCCTCAGATGCTCTAGCCCAGCAGCCGGAAGAGCGCGGCGTATGGATCCAAGATCGGACGATATATCACAAAGTAACGATATTTCGCAAGGACTTAGATGCGCAGGGACGCAGCGAACGCGCACGACTCATATACCGGTCATTCTAGGATGAAGGATAAAAACCCACGGCCCGATGCGCGAAGCGCCCTTTACGATAGCACCTGGTGTCGAATCATATCTGTATAGAAGCCGCAGTCCAAGTAAACATAACTCGGCGTCTCTAAAGAGGTGATCGTATTGCGACCTGCCACTTCACGCGGCGAGACCACTTCTCAGGGAAATCAGCCGGGGCGAATGACTGGCGCTTGCTGACCCCGTCTCCGGGCGATCCGATTCGCCAAGGCCCTCGATATCGAGTACGGTACGGTAATTAGCAAGGGACCAAGTACCAATGCGGCGCCTGGATGAACCTCCTGGAAAATGAGGAATTGAGAGATGACGTCCAGAATTATCGCGATCGCCACCAGGTCGCGGACCGAGGCAAATGCACTTCGTATGAGCTCCGTCCTGAGTGCCCGGTGGGACACCAGCCCTGCCAAAAAGGGCGGGCATCCTCCCCGTGAGTCTTTTATGCCGTCACGTGTGCCGACGAGGAGCGCGGCCACGGGTTGCAGAATAAAGCGTAAACGGCCGACTCCCGAGAGACGCGCAAACATGTCCTCAAAGAATCGCTGAGTTAATAAGTAGGGATCCCCAGTCCGCACGAGCCTTGCAATCGCACTCGGCAGCGCCGCTAACAGAATCGCGATGGCGAGCGCAGTTAGGATCGAGCTGCGCGAGAATGAGAGCTTCATTTTGGCGCCGATCGGAAGTCCACAATCGGTATGTCCGCAGTCACTACGCTAGGCCGCGTAATGCGAATGAAGCATCTGGCAAAACTTACAGTGACATCATGAAACGTCGAGCGAATACGGTCCAAGATGTGACCATCATGAGATCGGTACCGTCTTCGAGAGCCGACCGTTCCCCCTTACTATTGAGCTTGTCGTTGACGCCCATCCACGGGCTCTCTGGTTGCCCGGGGTTCGTCAATGAGGTCATTTGCGCCGAAGAATGAAACAAAGGTCTGCTGGTCACCCGCGCCGGCAATAGAACGATGACTAACTCGCGTGACGAATCGATTGCCTTTCGGGAGGCTCTCCTGAAGAGCGAGCACCTCCGAATTCGCATCGTTCTGGGGGCTATCATTGCGGCGTTCTTGCTGCGAACGATTCGAGGAATCACTCTAGGCGGCGGCCGCGAAAACCTCGTCTCGTGGCTAATGATGCTCGGGTTGCTGAGCCTTTTTGTCACCTATGAATTTGTGATGCTGCGCGCAGTGAATCGCGCAATTCAGAGAGTTCGAGAACTTGGGAATTGGATATGGCTGAGCAACATCATATTGGAAACTCTCTTGCCGGCTCTTGCCGTCGCTTTTCTATCTAGTGCATCCATCGATCCAATTTACCGACCACTGGCAAACCCCGCGGGCCTGGCTTTTTTTGTGTTTATCATCCTTTCCACGCTCCGCCTAAATCCTGCGCTTTGCAGACTTTCTGGAGTGACAGCAGCTGTTAGCTATCTTGCTGCAGCGGCATATCTCGGTTGGCGACCTTCGATCAGCGGGGGCACATCCTTGCTTTCCCCGCAAAAGGCTGTTTTCGGTTATGCCACCGCCCTCATCATTGCAGGGTTTGTTGCTGGGGTAGTAGCAGGGGAAATCCGAAAGCAGGTCGACGCCGCGCTCCGCGAGGCAGAAATGCGACGTCAAGTGGATCGCTTGGAACATGACCTCGAGGTGGCCCGATCGATACAACAGTCTCTGCTTCCAAGAACGATGCCACAGATTGAAGGCTTCGAGATCGCTGGATGGAACCAACCTGCCGATCAGACTGGCGGAGATTACTATGACTGGCAGCTTCTAGCGGATGGGAAAGTGGTCGTGGCCTTGGCCGATGTGACAGGTCACGGGATTGGTCCCGCGCTCCTCGCAGCAGTCTGTCGTGCCTATGCGAGGGCCAACTTCCGGGCGGGGAACGGGCTATTTGACGCCATGGAACAAATCAACGCGGCGCTCGCAGATGACATCGGGGAGGGGCGTTTTGTAACGTTTGTAGCGGCGGTTTGTGCTCCGGGGTGTCCACGTGTAGAGCTGCTTTCAGCAGGCCATGGACCGCTGTTCCTCTATGTATTGAAGCAAGATTCCTTTAAAGAGATGGGGGCGCAAGGTCTGCCGCTCGGCATCGTTGCTAAGCTTGTTTCTGAGCCTCCACAAATTCTCGAGCTAAATAAGGGCGACCTGCTGGTGTTGGCGACGGATGGCTTCTTTGAGTGGGCTAATTCGCAAGGAGAATTGTTCGGCCCCAAGAGATTGGAAGAGGTCATCCGGATCTCCAAAGAAAAGCAACCGAGGGAAATCATCTCCGCTTTGTATCAAGCCACGATTGCGTTTTCCGGCGGCACCAAGCAGCAAGACGATCTGACAGTCGTGATTATCAAGCGGGCATAGATTCGAGCCAGCCGGGCTAACGTCTCTGCGCCACAGATTCAAGTCACATCGCCGAAATCCGACAGGCTTCTGCTGACAAATCGCCTGCCGAGAAGAACGGATTCGATGCCCGCAAGCAGATCCCGGGCGGCATCCGACTTAAGAACGTAGCCAAGTCCGCCCGCGCTAAAGGCGCCTAGCACAACATCGGGATCAGACTCCACACTCAAGAAGAGTATTCTCGATTTAGGGGCGACTTCACGAATTTGTCGGGCGGCCTCGAGACCGTTCAACTTGGGAAGGCTGACGCCCAGCAAGATCAAATCCGGCAGCTGTTCTTCTGCTTTCCGAACAGCCTCCAATCCATCGGCTGCGACCCCGATGACGTGCAGGTTCGGTTCCTTGTCAAGATGCATGTGAACAAAAGTTTGCCAAAGTTCGACATCATCCACCACGAGTACGCGCACTGTTGACTGTAGCAATTCCACTGTCTCCTCGATGTTCATGTTCCGAAAGTTACCCCACCGTTTTCTGGAGAGATGGCCACTGCGCAGTGTTACATTCGCAAGGCGGCGGAGTCGTTGCATATGAGCAACTTCGAACTTGCGCTACAGCAATCGGAAATGACGGCAGTCGCGTAAAGAAAGAACGGAAGGAGACCCGCGGTCAGGCTGTATGTACGAGAAGTCTCTCGGGAGAGCGGAGGAGAATTTTGCCACGACGCTTCACGACGGCACGATTACTTTGCCATTCGCTCAAGAGCCGACTTGCGGTGAACGCGGTAACATTTGCTGCGCTTGCCAGCTCCTCGTTCGTGGCATCGAATTCGAAACCCTCTGAAGTTTTGTCGCCAATGGTTTCGGCCAGACAGACCAGGACGCGGGCGAGTCTTTGAGGAGCTCTCTGGCTGATCAGGGCTACGTGGTCAGCAAGATACCAAGCCAAATAATCCGATGCGATGAGCAATGCGTTTTCCCGCAACCTTGGGTAATGGGCCGCGAGATTTCGGAGCGTGGCACGATCCCATACTAGCATTGAGCTGTCCTTAAGCGTTTCTGTACTGAGGAGATAAGGGGAAGGCATCGACAAGAGTGCTGAGCCACCGAATATTTCTCCTGGCGTAAGCCAAAGAAGAACGACTTTCTTTCCTTCGCGGGTGTTGAAGAAAAATCGAGCGCGGCCTCTTGTCAGCAGAAAAAGATAATCAGCGGGATGGCCTTGATTTGCGACTACAGAATTGGCGAAGAACTGCCTCTGCCTAGCAGCGGCCAGAACGACCTTAAGGTCACGCGGAGCGAGTCCGCCGAGAAATCGAGACTTCAAGTGCTCAGGTGTGGCTGCAGGTTGCGAAGCTGGCATAATCAAATGGCCTCTCGGGCCCACCATCGTCGGTGGCCCTGTAAGCCGAAGACGCACCGGCTTCCACCGCGAGGGCATGGTCAGCCGTAAGATTCTGAGCTATCTGTGCCATCCTTTAGACCTATAAGCGACACCGACCATGGCGGCTGAATCAACCAAGAAGCACGGCTCTACGGTTCGTCATGGTGTGGCAAATATCGCGAAACGAAGATGTTACCCGCCAGAGCTTCACGAATGGCGGGTACGAGCTCACTGGCGATTCGGGACTTCGAAACGTATCCAAAAGCACCGGCAGAGAGACATCTGCGCACAAACTCGGTGTCCGAGTGAACGGTCAGAAAGACGATCCGCGAATTGCAGCCCGATTCCTTCAAACGGTCGGCGGCTTCGATGCCATTAAGAATGGGCATCGAAATATCTGTCACAATGACCTCAGGCCTCAACCGCATGGCCTCCTCAAACAAGGCTTGGCCATTGCAGACCTTTCCAACGACCTCGAACTCCGGTTCTAAGAGCCGCTCTTCCATCTCCGGAAAGTGCGGGTGATCGTCTGCGAGAAGTATTCTCACTTTGCTCAATCAGCCCGTCCGATGCCTGCACGCCCAGAGAGCATCTATGCCGATCATAGGGCACGTTGTTCGTTCCAGCGATGCTAATCGTCAAGCGCGGCAATCCTGATCGCTGAAGCCCAGCATATTCGGAAGAAAATGTCGTCTCCACTGTAAAGAATGCCAGTCATCTAGAGACCCGACCCAGCCGGGCCCGGCACGTGTCCACGTCACCGAGCCCGACATGGTCAAATGGTAGGGGTAATGTGATAGACTTTTTTTTCAAGCGACGAGACAGCGTTGCGCGAGTACTCTGTTCGCTTCGGGCAGCTGTCGGTTCGGGGTGAAAATGCCATGTAAGGTTTGCAAATCTGAGAATTTACAAAAGTATGAAGGAGAGCTGACAGCCAGCCTCCCCGACCCAAAGGGAGTGCGTGTTCCTCCCGTCTACGTTTGCCAGAGTGTTTTGGTCTGTTTGGACTGTGGGTTCGCAGAACTCAGGGTTCCCACGAGCGAATTGCACTCACTCAGGAAAGGAAAGGCCGCGCCCGATTCCTAAAGCATTCGTTGAAAATTCGCCACTGCAGACAGCAACGCTGGACATGCCGTCCTGGAGGCCTAAATGGCCATCGCTTGCAAAGCCCTCTGGCAGTGTTGAAATCGGCTAAGTCCCGATAAGTCGCGTTAATCCGGAACTCCAGTCCGTTCTAACCAGTGTAACCGCGCTTATGAAGTGGTCGCCTCACATGCCTTGGAAATGTCGGGCCAGACTAGCCCGCCACAGGGAGTTTCACGGGTTGCTCAATCCGGAACTCGAGCAAAGATTCGCTCGGGATCTGCAGCTGCTCACCCTTCTTGGACGCAGCAATTGCAGTTCCACCAACGGCCCCGACGAGCGCGCCAATTCCCGCACCTTTTCCTCCCCCTGCAATACCCCCGATGAGCGCGCCCAACCCTGCACCGCCTACCACTTTCCCCGCTGTCTTCTTGCCCTCGCCCTTGCCTTTGATCTCGTACGAGCTGGTGAGCAGCGGATAAGCCGTGCCATTAATGACGATGTCTGTCAACTCAAGCGTGAGCTGGGAACTCCCAGACATCTTGCCCGCAGACGATGCTTGTGCAAGACGGCCGTGGACCATACTCCCCCTAGGTGCCACAACTACGTCTGCCGTCTGGAGGTTGGTTTCTAGGCTTGCCGTGAAACGATCGCCCGTCTTTTGCTTGTTGGTGTCTATGGAGTCGATCATGCGGACGAGGATTCGCGTTCCTGCGGGAACTGTAATCTTTTGTTTACTTTGCGCGGCCGGGTTTGTGGTCGTCGCTGGGAGTGCTGCGGACCCTGTTGGCATCGTCACCATCTTGCGCTGGGCCCAAGCCGGCATCACCACCGCTATTCCTGCACAGGCCGCAAGCGTAGCGACGAGCGTGCCCCGTCGATGCTTCCCTGAATTTCGCATCTCTTGCTCCTTCCTTCTCAGTTCGAAGCCGTTTTCACCACCGGCAAGCCGGCCGAGATTTGAAGATCAACTATGTGTTGCATTTGATTTTCGATCAGAAAGAACTTGGCTGCCTGGGTTGCCGAAAGGGCAGTCTTCATTTTGTCGAAATATTTTTTCTTCAGCTGGGCCCGCCGGGCTTCCAGCTCAAAAGCCTTGCTCATAAGCGCATCGGCCTGATCATTGGTGAGGCTCTCGTAGTCCCGCGCATAGTCCACGATGAGCTGCGTGCGGCCATCGCCGATCGTAGTGAGCTCGGCGTCGTACTGTTGGAAAATCGGCCAGAACTTCGCGGCATCGGTGTCGTTGAATTCCATGAGCTGTGTAACGATATCTTTTCGCTGCGCTTTGATATCAGCCCTCAGCAACGTTACGTACGCCCGAAAATTCAGCTCCCGCGCATCGAAGCTTTCTTCCTGCGTGAACCCCACTGATGCCGCGAGCAGCGCCACAGCGAAGAGAGCTACGACCTTGAGTATTTTTGCTAGTTTCATGTCACTACACCCTTCCTGTCACCGTGGTGTAATCCTGTCGAGTCCGGTTTTTTCATACCCGCTTGCGCCAGCCGCCTCTCGGCCTGCCGGCATCAATACCGTCTCTTGGGCTTCCGGGATTACTTTCCGAGTGCGTCCACAGTCCCGCAAGCGAATGCGCTTCGTTAACTGTCAAAAGTGACAGGGCGATGCAGAGTTCAGATTCCGGGGTGCATCGTTCAGGATGGGGACAATGCCAGAAGAATCAGGAGCACCTGGGGCGAAATGCTACCTGGTTTCTCGGGAGCCGGCCACTTGCTAAGCCACGCCAAGCCCTCTGAGACGTCGCGAAACAACTCAACTGCGATATCACGATTTTGGGCAACTCGCACAGCGAATCCATTCACTGTTGGCGAGACACCAACGAACGCGATCTTTGGATTCGTCCCAAGCTGGGTCACATGCGCCGCTACCTTCGACCCCAGTTCATACCTCTCGAGAGTGGAAAGACTCCCTGTCGCAGCAAGTCCATTGAAGAGAACTTTGTAGGCATGGGTCTCCGCCGCGATATCAAAGGCTTGGTTCAAAAGCCGCACCGACGAGCTCAGGTCCACTTTGCCAGTCAGCGTAACCAGCAAGAGGTCCCCTTGCAATTCCGTTTGTATGTCCATCGGAGGTCCGGCGCCTCTCACACCGCCCGGCTTCCGCCTTTATTCCGTATTTGTTGAATACGATAGCAATTCTCGTTGTAGTTTGAAAGATAGCCTCTACTATCTCGTGGGGCACGCCGGCAAGCCCCGATTGAGGCTGCGCCGTATTCGGCGGCGCAGGATTCTCCGGTTCTTTGTGCCTGCGGAGCTTACTCACGGCGCCTCCAGCAGAGAATGTTTTTCGCGAAGCTACTCACCTGCCGGTTGCTGAGTACAGGACGACAGCTATCTGTTAGTTCTGACAGTGTGAGACAAATACCCCACGGAACAACATGTCTGGCGTGTACTCCAGCCGACTTAGACCTAGGAAGAAGAGGGTATACACCTTTGACCCAACATGGGTCATCTCATCGCATCCCCCGAGGAGCAGTCCTTGGGGAAATTCTTGACCGATTTGCCCCCTGCATTGTCGCCGTCGCGCTGTTGTTCGTTTCCTTCCCACCGCTCATTCGCGGGATTCAGGCCCAGACGCTGCCCGTACGGTTGACACCTTCGAACAACTCTAAGCAGTCGCAAGAGAGCGAAGCTCCGACAGTTCCTCCAACTCGATCTGTGGACCAAACTATTCCTCTGGCGCAGATCGCTGACCGCGCGGAGGAGTTAGACCACCTCTTGCAAGAAATCAGCAGCCAACTGATACCCAAGTCTGAACTCCAGGAGTCACAAACGAAAGCGGAGGAACAGGCTGCAGAGACTCGTCGGCGAGCTCTGCAAACCAGGGATCTCTTGGCCGGTGACCCCACATCGCTGGATTTGGAGGACGAGCAGCGATACTGGCGCTCTCGGAGCCTTGAATACGCCGCAGAACGCAAGCTCTTGACGCTGCGTGCGGGGAAACTGGAGGAGCAGGTCCAAACACTTGAAGCCCAACAACCGGAGTGGGTGGCCACTTGGATCCAGATTCACAAATCTCCAGGAATCGGAGCCATTGTCGAGCGCATAAAGCAACAATTGGACAAGATTCAGGCTGCAAAATGGCAAGCACAAGAGCAGCTAAATGTAGTGCTTACTTTGCAAAATCGGATCTCTCAGCAAGACCAGCAAATCTCGGACATATTGGCGCGCGTGCGTCAAGCGCGCGAGCGCGAACGCGGTCGTCTCCTACAACTGGACGGCCGTCCGCTCTGGGAAGCGCGCGATTCGCAGGCACTGGAGCGAAACATCGGACCCTCTTTCCACAGGCCCTTTGACCGGTCCTTTACAAGCGCTAAGGAGTTTTTGGGCGCACACAAAATCGTCCCGTTTATCCTCGCGACGGTTTACCTTTTGGCGCTCCTTGGTGTGTTCAAACTTAGGCGTTACGTTGCGTCGCTGCCCGAAGTTTCAGCCGAAGCGCACCAGGTATTGGGCCGCCCGTTTTCAGTAGCGCTTTTGGTGGTTCTGATCGGAACAGGGCAATATGTCGCTTCGACACCCATCGCCATCGCATTCGTCTTTTACCTGTTTTACTTAGTTCCCCTGTTGCGACTACTGGCTCCATTGACCGAGTCCAAGCTTCGGATTCTTCTGTATGTCCTAGCCATATTATACGCACTTAGTGTTGCGTACCTGCTCATTCAGCTTCCGCCACCTTTCAGGCGCGAGCTTTACGCCCTGCTTGTTCTTGGCGCTTTGGTCAGTTTTTCCTGGCTTGTACGTCCATCGAGGATAGGCCCGCTACTGAGTCTGAACCGAAAGACGCGAGTTCTCATGGTCGGAATCCGAGCGGGTCTCGTGCTACTGGCCGCATCTCTCGTGGCAAACGTCGTCGGATTTGTTTCCCTGGCTCAGGTTCTAGGATTGAGTGCCTCGGTTGGATCCTTCGTAGCCGCTTCTCTTTACTGCGGCGTCCGCGTATTGACCCTAATTCTCAGCACCTTCCTGCACACGAACTGGGCGCACGCCCTGCCCAAAATGCGGACGGATTCCATAGAGCGCTGGGGCGGTCGCCTCTTAAGTCTTGCGGCTTCGTTGTTGTGGCTAAACTCCACGTTACGACTGCTAAACATCTACGAAGGCTTGATGGGCGCTCTAGCCGATATGTTCCAACGCCCTATCGGCTTTGATCTGGTGCATTTCACCCTAGGGGGCGCCCTCAGCGTTGTACTGATCCTGTTGTTCGGCTACTCTCTCGCGAACGCGTTCACGTTCTTCTTGAGAAAGGTTGTGCTTCCAAGATTGCCGCTAAACCGCGGCGTACCGTACGCCATTTCAACGATCGCCTATTACGTCCTCCTCCTGCTGGCTGCGCTGGCTGCCCTGTCCGCTGCAGGTGTCGAGCTGAACAAATTTACCGTACTTACAGGAGCTCTTGGGGTTGGTCTTGGCTTCGGCCTGCAGAATATCGTGAACAATTTTGTTTCTGGATTGATCCTGCTTTTCGAGCGTCCCATCCACGTCGGCGATACAGTAGATGTGGGTGGCCTTGTTGGCATGGTTCGGCGGATCGGGGCACGCTCTAGCACGATCCTAACGTTCCAGGGTGCGGAAGTGATCGTGCCTAATAGCAACCTGATTTCGAACCAAGTTATCAATTGGACGCTGTCATCCCAGTGGCGGCGCGTTGACGTGCCCGTCGGGGTTGCTTACGGCACCGATCCTGAACGGGTGATCAAGTTGCTCGTAGGAGTCGCGGAATCACATCCGGGAGTCTTGCTCGCGCGTCCGCCCATGGCCTTCTTTCTGGGATTTGGCGAGAGCGCACTGAAGTTTGAGCTGCGCTTCTGGTCAGATCGGCAAGACACCTGGTTTCAGCTCCAGAGCGATGTAACTGTCGCCGTGGCCAAGGCCTTAAGAGAAGCCGGCATCGAAATTCCATTCCCGCAACGAGATCTTCACGTTCGCAGCATCGACGCCTCAGCGGCAGAAAACGTCGCAAGCAATGGAATACGTCTTACATCTTCGGCTGACGCGACTGGACGGGGCATTCGTGCGTGACACCATCTAAGCTTCGCCTGAAGATCGGAAGGGCGGGATGAATTCCCTTGGAGACTTAGAGTGCGCTTTGTCAAATCTTGCGGAGTTTCATCGCTTGAATGGGCCGGGCGTTTGATGAGCGAAATGGTCATGATACAAGCCCGCAATCAGCGCAACTTTAGCTTTTAGCCAGACAAATCCGAAACGCGCCACTTCCCAAAACAAAATGAAGGCGGTGGCAAAGAGAAATCCAATGATTAGCATCGCCGCTGTGACAGCGAGCACAATGAAGGCTTCCTCCGCCAAGTACAGGCTGAGTCCCTGCGTCGCTGTTATGCTTACTAAGACAGGCGGGATTGCCTCAATCTTCCATGTCATGTTTTGGAACTCGCATCTTCGTCTCCCTAATCCCTCGCCACCGTTAACTCATGCTTTGCAAGACCAAGCCTAGGCACTGCGCAAGGCGACTCGCGTTTCGCCGATTCCAGGGTGGAATACGACCCTATCCAAATAAACTGTCACTTTTGTCAGGTGGCAAATGCTAAAAACCCAAACAAGCTGATGACGGCCATCCTCTGGATGGACAACTCCGTGCCGCTAATACAGTCGTCCAACAGCAAATGCAGCTCACTCCCAGAGTCTCGACTTCTTCACAGCGCCATTTCTGCCTTGGCGCACCTGGTTATTTTACAAAATAGGCGAAACCCGCATGCGTGAAGCGCAAATGCCGCAGCGAACGAAACGTTGCACCGTCTCACCCGCGCGAATAATCCTGAGACCCATATTGACTTGTGCAATGGTGGGCGCTTTGAGTGTCAGCTCCTCCGCTCGGCATGCAAACCAAGAGCTTGGCAGCGACGAGGGACAAACAGCGACGGCAGCCAGCAGCGCCCCGGTAGAGATCGATGGCAGGTCAATCTTCCTGGTACATTCTTCAATCGGCGGACTTTCCGCGGAAGAACGTGCAGAAAATATTGAGCAAAGGATTGTCAACATAGCGAGGAAAAATGAGATCCGGGTTGAAGAGATTCACGCCGAAGACCGCGGTGCCTGGACAGAAATTCTAGCGGGCAACGGCGTGGTCTTGGGGGTTACGGAGAACGACGCGAGAGCCGCAGGACGTTCCCGTGCTCAACTCGGCGCTGAATACGCAGAGATCATTCGCAGAACAGTTGCAACCTTCCGCCAGGAACATACATGGCGCGCTTTGCTGCGGGGTGTAATCGCTTGTGTGATTGCCACCGCAGGTCTGCTGCTCTCCGTCCTGTTGCTGCTACGTGTGCGACGTATGGTACGCAGCAGGTTAGAAATGTGGATTCGCAGAACCGCGGATGCCAATTCTCCGAACTCAGTTCGCCCACGGATTGCGCGCTACCTTCTGTTGCCGCTGCTCGGAACTGGTGCGATTCTAATCATGTTCGCAGTTGTAGCTCTGCTGGAAGTCTACGCCGCTTTCATTTTGCACTCTTTCCCATCCACCAGATACACTTCAATCCGAATGAACAGGTGGGCTATCTCGGAATTGGCAGGCTTAGGAAATGCGATCTGGAGCTATATCCCCAATCTGGTTATCGTTATCGTAATTCTTATGGCTGCGTGTTACCTGGTTCGGTTGGATAATTTCATCTTCGCGGAGATTCAAGAGGGAAGACTAACCCTGCATGGTTTCTATCCGGACTGGGGAGCGCCGACAGGTAAACTCGTGCGCCTTTTGATACTTTCGGCAACTGCTGTCGTCATCTTTCCCTACCTCCCGGGTTCCAACAGCCCTGCATTTCGTGGCATTAGCGTATTCCTGGGTGTCCTGCTCTCGCTTGGATCAACTTCGGCCGTTTCTCATGGAGTCGCAGGCACCATCCTGACCTATATGCGTTCGTTCAACGTAGGCGATTTCGTGAGAATCGGGGACACCGTCGGTGAGGTTGTGGAAAGAAATCTCTTGGTGACGCGCATCTGCACGCAAAAAAACGAGATTGTTACAATTCCTAACGGAAGTGTTCTGGGCGGTGTCGTTCTGAACTATAGTGCCGAGGCCCGCAAGAACGGCGTGATCTTCCACACCACGGTTTCGATCGGGTACAACTCTCCGTGGAGAAAAGTTCACGAACTACTCATTAATGCAGCTCTGTCAACGCAGGATGTTTTGAAGTCTCCCCGTCCTTTTGTCTTGCAATCCAATCTACAGGACTTCTACGTCTCCTATGAGCTAAATGCGTTTACGGGACAACCACAGAATATGCAGACAATCTATTCCGTCCTCCATCAAAACATTCAAGACCAATTCAACGAGGCCGGGATAGAAATCAATTCACCGCACTACACTTCCCTGCGTGACGGCAACCGTATGGCGATCCCCGACGAGTACATAGCGAAAGGCTATAAGGAGCCGGGTTCTGGACTTCGCGAAGTTAGCGAGCCTGAAACATTCCTGGGTGAACCGCGCGAGCGAGTTCACTCAAACGTCCCGCCGTCACGTTCCTAAGGAACCGTACTTGACCGCTGGACTTCTGATTCTTGCACACCCGACAGTCGAATAACGCCTGCGGCCGCCGCACATCTCACAGCTTGCTTCTTATCGGGCAGATGGGCCGCGAGGGTGTCCATCAGGCGCGGATCGGCCTGCTGTGCTAGCGCATCCAGCGCTGCGACGCGCACCTTCCAGCTGCGATTGGAAGTTGCTTTCACCAACGCTAGCGCTGTCTCTGGATCGCGGTCGGTCGCGAGTTTCAGGGCAGCCTCCACGCGAACCGGGCCCGTGTAGTCCTTAGACAAAACTTCAAACCCCGCCCATGCATAACCAGCATAAGGAGCAAATCCCGCGGCCACTCCCAGCATCATCAACGTCAGCGCTTGGGGATCAGTGACTAGCCGTTTTTCCTCTTCAAGAGCCCCTTCCCCACTCTTGCGCTTCCCCACTAGCACTTCGCGATAAATGGTGTATCCCGACCGATCCCCAAGGGAGAGCAACGCGCTCGAAGCAGCAAAAACCACTCTAACGTTCTTATCTTTCAGCTCCTCTTTTAGCAACGGTATGGAATGAAAAGAGCCAAGCCGTCCCAAGGTCAGTGCCGCTGCCGCGCGTACGTCAGGTTTCTTGTCGGAGATCGCTTGTTCTGCGAGAGTAAGAGCGTGGGAATTGCCCGGCAATACACCGAGTGCACGAACAGCGTTAAGCCGTTCCTTCGTGCTGTGACTGTCGTGTCCTTTCTCGAGAATATCCCAGGCCCGTTGCGCGGGGGCCTGGCCGAAGGCCAGATTGCAGCCGGTGAGCAGCACAATTACCAGAAATGCCGCACTGCCGAAACGCATAAATACTCGCTCGATTCACTCGTCCCCATATCGAGACGAACACCTAGGAACGGACAGCCAGAGAAGCCTTACACGCGAGACGTTGAGGGCAAGACTGTCAATACTGACAGGCCGAGCCATCGCTTGCTCCGGCTATTGAATGCGGGAGGTTTATTCTGGGCATTAAGTCCTGCCTGTCAAAAATGACAGTTTCCGCAAGGAGTTCGTTTTCCATAGCCTTTCGATTGAGGGTGAAGCATTCATGGCACTTGCACGCGTCATGCTAGCCGATGACCACACGATGCTTGTCGAGGCATTCCGCAAACTCTTGGAATCTCAGTGCGAGGTCGTGGGCACAGCATCCGATGGCCGGTCGCTATTGGAAACCGCGCCGCGGCTCAAGCCTGACGTAATCATTGTGGACATCGCTATGCCCCTGATGAACGGCCTAGAAGCTGGGTTGCGATTGAAAGAACTGATGCCGGCAACGAAGCTTATTTTCTTAACCATGAATGAGGATTCGGACCTTGCCATGGAAGCGATGCGCTGCGGAGCATCTGGTTATCTGTTGAAGAGTTCCGCAGCCTCGGAGTTAATGCAAGCAATCCAGATGGCCCTGAAAGGGAAATCGTACATTACGCCACAGATAGCGCGGGGAATGCAGAAGGCGTTTATCAATGACCCTCGACCCAAACCGCGTACCAAAACCCTGACACCTCGGCAGCGGGAAGTCGTGCAGTTATTGGCCGAGGGGAAATCCATGAAGGAAGTCGCCAGTGTGCTAAAGGTGACGCCGCGGACTGTCGCGTTTCACAAATATCGCGTCATGGAGGAACTTAGCCTCAAGACGACCGCTGAATTGATTCAGTTCGCCATCAAATCACGAATCCTCGTACCGTGAGCTCTGCTTACAGGCATTGTCCGCCGTTGTTGAAATGTTTCCGCGCTTCTCTCGGACGCGCACAGTGCCCAAAGTCCCGAGAGACTGTCTGGCTCCACATTTCACAAATGGATGATGTCCGCTCGAATGAGGCCTGTCACTTTTGCCAGTTTCTGGGAAGGAACGCGCAAGCTAGTTTGACACCCGTCGAGGAATATCAACCTGGGATTACCTGAAGAACGCAATCTCGGGACGAGGAGAAAAGAAAATGAGAATGAGAAGTGCATTTATGCTAGGGATTGTTCTGCTGTTTGGAACGGCCGCGCTCGCCCAGGATTATGCCAAAGTGGAAGTTCCCTTGGGCTACTCCTTCATGCGATTCAACCCCGAGAACAGCAACATCGTCAGCGGCCTTTCGCTGAACGGCGGAGGCGGGGGTGTCACCGTGTACGTTAACCACATGTTTGGGATCACCGCAGAATTCAATGGCTACGGCAGCCTCTCAAGGACCTTTGCTTTTCCTGCAACAGCTAACAGCCCATGCCCAGCGGGGTGCACCGTGACGGCTGACGGCAACCTCTTCACCTATAACGTAGGCCCCGTTTTGAAATACCGCTCTGAACATTTCGAGCCTTTCGTAGAGACGCTGTTTGGCGGCGCCCATTCTAATACCTACCAAAACCTGCTTAAGGCTTGTCAGGCGAACTGCACCACTACGCAGAACCCCAGCAACAACGCGTTCGATTTCGTCATAGGTGGAGGGATCGACATTCCAGTGACCAAATCCTTCTCCATCCGGCCGGCACAGTTTGATTTTGTGCTGACGCGGTTCGGCAACAGCTTTACCAAGGGCAACAACAACCAGAGCAACTTTCGGTACAACGCCGGCATCGTTTTCCGGTTCTAACGGAGAACCGGACCCCCCGAGTTCATCCAACCAGCTGCACGAGACTGCGGAAGGAACACCACGAAGCGTCGGTCCGCAGTCTCTCTTTTTTCCCCGTGAAACGCATTAAGTCGAAACAGAATGAGAATTCTTCCGGCCCTTGAAAAGCTCCCCGGGGAAGAGAGCAGTTCCTTTTGCTGGTATTTTTGACAGTTCCAGCGGAGATCGCAGAAAACCTATGGTGTGTTTGCCTCCCAACCCCAAAAAGGGTTCGGTCCGAGATACCTCCTCCCCGTGAGGCGAGGCAGAGATGCTTCGAGGGCTCTTTCCATCTTGACCGGACCGTTTTTCAATTGAATAAGCCGTTCATCCAGCCCCCTGGAAACGTTGAGATCCCCAAGATGCGCAAAATCGCCCCGGAATCGGAGCCCCCACTAGAACTTCCCGCCACACCGGCGTCGGCCGATACAGTGGGCCCGCGGAGGCCTTTGGCGCTGTCACTATTGACAGTATCGCGGGCCGGGCTACGGAACTAACGTTTGGATGCAGCTGGCAACGAGTTGCCTGCATTGGGAGGCGGACTTATGAAACATCAAAAAGGCAGAATATTCTTCGGAGTCTTGGGCGCGATGGTTTTGCTCAGTTCGGCCGCTGTTGCGCAAGAACCAAAAGCGGGAAAACTGAAGATCTCGGTTTCTCCCAAACAAGCGTACACATTCGTCGACGGCAAGGCGATTGGCCCTGGCAATCGAACGATTGAGCTCGAAGTAGGAACGCACCATTTGGTTGTAGCGAACTATGGTTTCAAATTTGTTGAGCAAGACGTCTCAATCGATTCGAACGAAACTCACCCTGTGAATATAAATCTGGATCCTGTCGGCGGGGACCTACCAGGCCCGCACGGACGCATCCAGATTGAAGTGGGCATGAGGCGCGCCGGTGATGCCGCTGTTTTGCTAAACGGCAAGAACCCCCAGTACTTTGTCGGGCATGTCGATGAGTTTAATAATGAAATCGGCTCGCACCAAGAGCTGATCGTTCCGCCCGGCACCCATGAAGTAACGATCACCAGATATGGCAAAGAACTTTGGTCCGGTTCGGTCACGGTCGCGGCCAACCAGCGCGTAATCTTGGATATCTCGAATGCAAAGCAAGTAACCAAGGCTTGGCCGCGCGGGTCCCGCGAGCTGGGCGCAAACGTTGCGCGGTTTCACGCGGGCATTGTAAGTGCCACAGTTGTTGTGGCCCCTGTGAGCGGAACTGTTTCAGCGAACCCAAGCAAAATCGATTGCAACCAAAATACTCAGTTGGCCTGGACCTCCGGCGAGACCATTGACGCCGACATGAGTGGCCTGAGCCCGGTTCCCACCACGGGCGAAAGGACGATCTCACCTCGGCAAACGACTACGTACGAACTCACGGCTACCGGCACAGGGGGCGTTACCAAGCCGAGCACTACCGTCGAAGTAAATCCTATTGTTCAGTCCACGCTGAACGCTTCACCCGCGGAGATTCGGTACCGGCGTATCGGCGACAAGCTCATCGAGCAGGGGAACACCACGCTGACCTGGTCATCGTCCAATGCGGACGCAGCCTCTCTCGGTACCCTTGGCTCCGTAGACGCCAGCGGCAGCAAGTCCCTAACCCTTAGTCCAACTCAGACTGCGGATGGTCTTGTCAACGAAGAATTCAAGTACACATTGACTGCGACAAATGTGTGTGGCGGCTCTGACACGAAGACCGTCACTGTGCACTTGAAGGGCTCCATCGAGCCGATTCCAACAGTGCTGCTTCGCAGCGTCTTCTTCCCAACCGATTATCCCGCGAGGCAATATCCGCAGCTTGGACTCGTTCGAAGTCAGCAAGAAGCATTGACTAGCCTTGCTTCTGGATTCAAACAGTATCTCGAGTATGACGTAAATGCCAAACTGTCGCTGGATGCGTACACAGACGAACGCGGTGAGGAACAATACAATAAAGCGCTGTCCGAATTGCGGGCTCAGCGCGTCAAGGAGTTCCTGGTCTCACAAGGCATCGCCGCAGATAAGATCGCCTCCTCAGCCAACGGTGAAGAGAATCCGCTCGACAAGGCGACGGTCATTGACTTGCAATCACGGAACCCAAATCAGCCACAAGAGACACGCATTCGCAACTTCCGCGCAACTTGGCTCGCTTACAATCGCCGCGTGGATATCGTTTTGCTTCCCACAAATGCTGAATCCGTTCGTTTCTACCCGAACCAAGCTGCAGATTCAGAAATTCTTTGGCAAAGGCCAAAGCCAGCACGCAGTAAAGTTGAAAGTAACAATTAGGAGTTTTCAAGAGGGTGCCCATTCCTGAGTCCCTCAGTGCCCCCCAACGCGGCCCGCTCTGCAAAACACAGCGCGGGCCGTGTTCTTGAAGCACTGGTTCGAGGTTCCCTGTGATTGGTTCGTTTTTGAATTCGCATCAGCTTTGGAAGGCGCTGTTACTCCTCCTGGCTAGCGGATCATGTGGAACGCTGGGAGGAGCGGAGTTGGCGGCGCAAGAAACAGTGGCTGACGAGAGCTCAGCCTTTCGAGCGCAGACAACCGAAGATCACAGCCAGGACCCAAACGGACCCGCCCAGCAGAACGCGCCCCCCGAAAAAAAGCCGGACGGCGGGTCGTTCGTCATTGCTCCTCTTCCAATTTCGAGCCCGGCGTTGGGGTCGGGAATCGTGCCCGTTCTTGCCTACATTTTCCCGCTCGACAGAAGTGACCAGACCTCTCCCCCCTCGCTAATTGGGGCGGCTGGGCTGGTTACGGACAACGGCACCCGGGGTTTTGTTGCTGCTGGCGAACTGTACTTCAAGGAAAACACTTATCGGACGACTGCGGCTTTCGCCCGAGGGAATCTAAACTACGATTTATACGGCCTGGGCGCTGGCGCGTCACAGCCCAAGTTGCCTCTCAACCAGACCGGTCAGGTATTGTTCGCGGAGTTCCTCCGTCGTATTGGATGGAAGTTCTTCCTGGGTCCACGGTTTCTCTGGGGCAACTCGCTCATCACCCTCCGACCTGCAAATCTCGGAACCGTTCCATTGCCACCCGACGTTGGCCTCCATACAGCTTTGACAGCCGTAGGTTTCAGGCTGCAGCGCGATACTCGCCCTAACCGTTTTTACCCGACTGGCGGAACTCTTCTGGACCTCACTTCGGACTTCTTTTCTCAAGGTCTGGGTAGCAAATACTCATTTCAGAGTTACAAATTCACGTTTAACAAATACTGGAGCATGGCGAAGCAGCAAGTTCTTGCGTACAACGGGTTCGCTTGCGTTACGGGAGGGCAGCCTCCGTTCTACGGAAACTGTATCTACGGAACGGACAGTGAATTGCGGGGGTATGTTGCGGGACGCTATCTTGACCGTTACATGGTTGCCACACAGTTGGAATATCGCCTGGCCTTGCCCAAAAGGTTTGGGGTAGTGGGGTTTGGAGGGTTGGGAGAAGTAGTGCCCGGCGGCAATCAACCGTTTAGGACTAAACACTTCCTGCCAAGCGGCGGTGGTGGTGTCCGGTTTGAGTTGAGCAAGAAGTATCATGTGAATCTTCGTGTTGATTTCGCCCAAGGTAAGGATAGTCATACTTGGAGTATGGGCGTCGGCGAGGCGTTCTAGCACTCCATGTACGCATTCCTCATGAGATTCACACCTGTCAATCTTGACAGTGGCCAACTATTCCTACGAAGCGTTACAAGGTTTGGCTCGGCGACACCAAACCCAGAATCAAAGAGGACCATGCAATGTTGCCCGCACAGAATGCTTCCCGGTCACGAATTCCTAAGATGATGATGCTGCTGTTTATGTTTTATATCTCGCTCTTGTTTCTGCTGATGCCCTTGGCTCGGCCACAGCAGCACGACATGCACAACATGCCAGGGATGAAAATGAATGTGCCTGCTGCTCCAGAAGACCCGGCGCAAGCGGCCAAGCGGCTAGCGGACAAGCAAGAGAGCGAATTCAATCATCACTTGGCTGGATTGTTCGTCATCTTAGCGGGAGCTTTCATCCTCGCGGAGAGCCACCTCGTCACCCGTTTGCCGGTGGTGCGTTATGCTTGGTCTACGTGCTTTCTGGCGGCTGGCCTCTTTGTTCTATTCTATAGCGATACCGAGATCTGGCCCTTTGGTCCTCAGAGTCCTTGGTATGCAATCACCCACAATGTCGAGGACTTACAGCACAAGATCTTCTCTATCATTCTTTTGGCGCTGGGATACGTTGAATTTCAAAGAGCGCGAGGGCGATTGAAATCCCCATGGGCTGCCTGGTTTTTTCCTGTAGTAGGTGGCGCGGGCGCTATTTTGCTGCTGTTTCACGTTCACAGCGGCGATATGCAGTCACCCCACGCTATGGAAAGCATGGAGCGCATCCAGAGACAGCACCATTGGTTCGCAAGCACGGGGTTAGGAGTGGCACTGGCGAACGGATTAGCTGAAACATCACAGAAGTGGCAGCAATTCTTCAGAAAAGTATGGCCCGCGTTATTGATCATTCTTGGCGTCCTGCTGGTTTTATATAAGGAATAGTGGTTTCTTGAGCCGCGCATCCATTGGAGGAGAAGGCGCGTGGGCCACACAGTTTACGCCGCCTGCAGTCCTATCCACCAGGTAGCATTCAACGAAGGTGATGACCGTGCCATTCAACTTCACAGAAGCCGAACCTCCGGTTTCCATTCCCAAGCGGGTTTACGAGATCAGAGCGTTCCTTCTTTTTCTCGTATCTGTCCTCATGCTAGCTGCACTCCCCATCCGGGCCGGTACAAAAATTGTTCACCGTTGGGTTCTCACCGATCAACCCATGCCGCAGCTCCAGAAGATTCTTGTCATCGGAGTCTTGGAAAACTACCTCATACGCCAGGAACTTGAAGATGAAATGGAGAGGCTGCTCGCCAAATCTGGCGTCCAAGGCATCAGGAGCCACATGGTCCTGCCGCCCCGCAACGAACTGATGGAGGGTGAACTCAAAGAGCGCATCAAAGAAAACGATTTTGATGGCGTCCTTGTCATCAGGCCAAAGGCCATGCGCAAGGAAACCAAAGAAGTAGTCACAAGCCTCGGCGCCCGCTTTTATATGCCTCCTGCGGCCTACTACAATTTCTGGCCATATTGGAACATGGCTTGGGGCCAGGCCTACCCAACCAGTTCCTCTGTTAAGGAATACACTTACGTCAGCACGGAGTTCAATCTCTACAACACGAAGGACGAAAAACTCCTTTGGAGCGGAGAAACAGAAAGCGCCTATTCCAAGAACTTCGGGAAGTTGGCAAGGGAATATGCCAGAGCGCTGGTCACGCAGCTAAAAAAAGACAAAGTGATAGGAACGAAATGAGGTCGGAGACACCGTAAAAGAGGGTTTGCGAGCCTCTTGGGATGGCGGAGCCGACCTGTTAGGCAGGATGCTTTTTCCTCGGCAATCCAGCCGGTTGGTACGCGCGGGCATTTCTGCCCGGGTTCGGGGTTGGGCCGACTCCGCGCGGTCGAGAATGGTCTTGCCTCGGAATTCCCCGAAACTGTCAAACCATACAGGGACGGCGTGCGATGCGCCAATGGACTCCATGACCCAGGAGTGCGTCGGCACTCGATTCGTACGGCTCCTCGCCTACTGTCGATTGTGACAGTAGGCGTTGGCCCCCCATTCCGCCGATATTTTCCTGTGCCCAGCTATTTGCGGGTCGCAAGCGAGACTCCTATGGACCATAAGAAAATTCTTTTCTGCTCTTTAGTTCTATCTCTGACGGCCGGCACAGCCGCGGCGCAGTCGCAGGATAAGGTGCCGGACTCCAACTCGGTCAGCAGATCCGTCAAAGCAATCGGCTATAAGGTCGGCGGTGGCAATACCAAAGTCGATCTAAACGGCACAGACTTGATGGCTCAAGCCATGGGAGAGGCAAGAGTCGAGGCGAAGCCAGGCGCAACGAATATCGAGATCTCACTGAAAAACATGACGGAGCCGTCGAAGCTGGGCGCCGAGTTCCTGACCTACGTGCTCTGGGTAGTTACTCCCGACGGACGCACCGGCAACACCGGCGAGCTCCTCATCAACAAAAACGGGGAAGCGAAGCTCAACGCGACCACGCCCGCGCAGACGTTCGCTATGCTCATTACCGCCGAGCCATATTTTGCCGTGCGTGTTCCCAGCGAGATGGTTGTCCTGGAAAACGAGATCCGCAAAAGCACAAAGGGACAAATCTTCCCAGTCAATGATTTCAAGCTAATGAAGCGGGGCCAGTATGAAAAGTTGGGAAACCCGCTGGCAATGACTCCTGATCTCGAGCATGTTCCGCTGCAAGTCTACGAAGCACGCAACGCCGTGGACATTGCCAAGTCTCGCGGGGCCGAGAAGGATGCCCCCGAAATCTTTACAAAAGCCACCGCCAGTTGGCAAATGACGGAAAACGCCCTGACTGGTAAGGCGGACAAGAAAGAGATCATGTCCATGGCCCGGCAGGCGATACAATTTGCCGAGGACGCGCGTGCGCTCGCCGCGCAACGCCAGGAAGAAGCGCGTATTGCTGCGGAGAGAGAAGCGGCCGCCGCCAAGGCCAAGGCGGAGGCGGAAGCCAAGGCTGCTGAGGAGGCTGCGGAAGCTAAACGTAAGACCGACGAAGAGGCCAAACGTCAGGCTGAGCTGGCCGCCGCAAAGCAGGCACAAATGAAGGCGGAGGCAGACGCGGCAGCCATCAAAGCCAAAGCGGAAGAGGATGCCCTGAAGGCAAAAGAAGAAGCAGCTCGCGCCGACGCCGAACGCGCCCGCCAAGCGGCGACCACATTACGCACTCAACTGCTCGAACAATTCAACCGCATTCTGGAAACCCGTGACACGCCGCGTGGGCTCGTTGTCAACATGGGGGACGTGCTGTTCGATTTTGGCAAATATGATCTTCGCCCGGAGGCGAGAGAGAAATTGGCTAAACTATCGGGCATTATCCTGGCGCATCCCGGCTTGAACCTTGGCATCGAAGGGCACACCGACAATGTCGGCAGCGACGAGGTTAATCAAAAGCTTTCTGAGCAGCGCGCGGAATCGGTGCGCAGCTATCTTAATGAGCAGGGGCTGGCACAAACGAACGTGACGGCGCGCGGCTTCGGCAAATCCATGCCTGTTGTCGATAATTCGACTCCCGCAAACAGGCAAAAGAATCGTCGAGTGGAAATTGTGGTCTCCGGCGAAGTGATCGGGGTAATGATCGGGATATAGCTTCGATATTTCGTCGAAACACTCTGTGATCTAGCACCCGGTGTAACCACACCCGTTCTCCTGTCAGGCGATTGAGTTTGCGGCTTGCAGGAAGGCCGGAAAATACCTTCCGGCGATCGCCGCGATCTTCAGCGTGAGAGCAAAGCAATCCTCGACGGGAAGTGAACGCTAGCACCTGCTAGTTTTGACAGTTCCAGCAGATCAGGCAGGCCACTACTATCCTCGGGCGGTGAGCGCCTATAGTCGTTTGCCCACGCGCTTGCGGCTCCAGATCTCGTGTCTCCGAGTCCAGGGGGCACTGAAAAATTGGGGAGCCGGAGACCTTGCGGAGCGTGCGCTATGAAAACTAAGCCATTACCATTCGCTCTAGCCCTTTTGGCCCAGACAATATGGTTGTCTGGATGCGAGACAAATCAGCAGGCTGCGCCGGCTCCCCCGCCCGTAGAATTCGTCGAAGTCACCCAAAAAGATGTGCCCGTCAGCAAAGAATGGGTGGCAACGCTGGATGGATTTGTTAATGCTCAGATTCGCGCCCAGGTAAAGGGTCTTCTCGTTAAGCAAAGCTATACAAATGGCGCATTTATTAGTAAAGACTCTGCCCTCTTCGAGATAGATCCGAGGCCCTTTCAGGCAGCGCTTGACCAAGCCAGCGCGAACCTGGATCAAGCAAAGGCGAACCTTCAGCGAGCTGAAGCGCAGTTCGGCAAGACAGAGTTGGACGTTACACGCTATACGCCTCTGGCTAAGGAAAGCGCCATCAGTCAGCAGGAACTGGACGATGCCATCCAGGCTAACCTCGGAGCAAAGGCCCAGGTGGAGCAGGCAAAGGCAGCCATCGCGTCTGCCCGCGCTGCAGAGGAGTCAGCCAAACTAGATCTCAGCTTCACAAAGATAATTTCTCCCATTAATGGCGTTGCCGCCATCGCTACGGCGCAGATCGGCGACTTCGTGAGCCCCTCCGGAGAGCCTCTAACCGCGGTATCGACGATCAATCCGATTCTCGTGAACTTCACGGCAAGCGAGCAAGAGTATCTGAACGCGATGAAGCAGGCAGCTGCTTTGGGCGGTGGCGAGCACGCGATCTTGAACCGGCTGGAATGGCAACTGCGCTTATCAGATGGATCTACCTACCCACACAAAGGCCACTTTTATGCTCTTGATCGCCAAGTGGACGTGAGAACCGGAGCAATTCTCGTAAAAGTCGAATTCCCTAATCCTGGAAATGTGCTTCGCCCGGGCGGCTTCGGAAATATCAGCACGGTGGTCAGAGTTCAAAAAAACGCTTTGCTTATTCCGCAACGAGCCGTCAATGAGCTACAAGGCGGGTATCTCGTGGCGGTGATCGGCAAGGACAACAAAGTGAACATTCGTCCGATCAAAGTGGGGCCTAGAGTCGACACCATGTGGATTGTGGATGAAGGTCTGAAGCCGGGAGACCGAATCGTCGCGGAAGGCGTGCAAAAGGTGCGCGAAGGGATGGAAGTTCAACCGAAGCCGTTCCAGCAAGGATCAGCAACAGAGCGTACAAAAATGGCGAGCAGCACCCCATAAGAGCTACTTCGTGTACAAATTTTTTATAAACCGGCCCATCGTCTCCATGGTGATTTCAATCATCATGGTTATCGTTGGTATCGTCGCCATGTTGAGCCTGCCCACTGCACAGTTCCCTAACATTACGCCTCCGGAAGTTCAGGTGAAGGCCACCTATGTGGGTGCCGACGCCCAAACTGTAGAGCAGTCCGTAGCTACACCCATCGAGCAGCAAATGAGCGGTGTGGACAACATGAACTACATGTATTCCAACAACGCCAACAATGGGCAGCTAACGCTCACTGTGAACTTCGACGTGAAAACTGATCCGAACACAGATCAGATTCTCGCTCAAATGCGCCAGAACCAGGCAGCCTCGCAACTTCCAGTGGAAGTCAACAGCTACGGCGTAACCGTTCAGAAATCCACCGCCGCCCCTCTCATGTTGTTCGACCTGTACTCTCCGAACGGCACTTATGACTCCGAATTCCTGGCGAATTATGCCTACATCAATCTTAACGACCAACTGACTCGGGTGGCAGGGATCGCCAGCGTATCCGTCTTTGGCGCGGGTCAATATGCCATGCGTTTTTGGGTCAAGCCCGATCAACTGGCTAAGCTGCAAATCACTGTTCCTGAAATCATCAATGCGATTCAGACGCAAAACAATGTCAATCCGGCGGGGCAAATCGGCAGCGAACCTGTTCCCCTGGGCCAGGAATATACCTACACCGTTCGTTCGCAGGGCCGCCTTACCACGGAGGAAGAGTTCGGCAACATCGTGATTCGCGCCAAGACCGACGGTTCCATCGTACGTTTGAAAGATGTTGCGCGCGTACAGCTCGGCGCCCAAGTCTATAACCTGCAAGGAAGGTTAGATGGCAAGCCAGCAGCCGTCGTTGCCATTTACCAGCTTCCTGGATCTAACGCCATCGCCGCCGCTAAAGGCGCGAAAGCTCTTATGGCAGAGGCGAGAAAACGCTTTCCACCAGGCCTCGACTATGTCGTTGCACTGGACACTACTCTCCCGGTTACCGAAGGAATTGTGGAGATCGAGCACACTTTGGTGGAAGCTCTGGTCCTTGTAATTCTTGTGGTCTACCTATTTCTGCAAGGCTGGCGGGCCACGTTAATTCCCTTGCTGGCTGTGCCGGTGTCACTGATTGGGACCTTTGCTCTTTTTCCGCTTTTGGGCTTTTCCATCAATACACTTTCGCTCTTCGGCTTGGTGCTTGCCATTGGCTTGGTTGTGGACGATGCCATCGTTGTAGTCGAGGCCGTTGAGCACCACATCGAACATGGGCTATCGGCGAAAGAGGCTTCCTTCAAAGCGATGGAAGAAGTCTCCAGTCCGGTGATCGGCATCGCCGTCATCCTATCCGCAGTATTCATTCCCACAGCTTTCATCCCGGGGATCACCGGACGGCTCTACCAGCAGTTCGCTGTAACGATTGCAGTCTCCGTGTTGCTTTCCGCGTTCAATGCCTTAACCCTTAGTCCGGCTCTTTCTGCCCTTTTACTTCGACCGAAAAAACCGGCACGAGGGCCTCTCGGCAAGTTCTTCGCATGGTTCAACCGGGTATTTGGTCGCGCCACGGATGGCTACGTCCGTTGGTGCGGAGTATTGATCCACAAGATGGGATTCAGCCTGATCATACTCCTGGGTTTCACTGTCCTGGCAGGGTGGTTTGGCATGAAGCTACCCACTAGTTTTCTCCCCGACGAGGACCAGGGCTATGTCTTTGTGGCATTGCAGTTGCCCGATGCCTCTTCCCTTCAACGCACGAGCTTGACTGCTAAAAAAGTCGAGGACATTTTGCTTAAGACGGATGGCGTCAATCATGTGACAAGCGTCGTCGGCTATAACATGATCAGCGGAGCACAGAATACGTTCAGTTGCTTCTTTTGGGTCACACTCAAGGAATGGGGTGAGCGCAAAACCGCCGAGGAGCAGTATGCGGCTATCAGAGCTCACCTAAATGCAGATCTGCGGCAACTTCCGGCGGGCGTGTCTATCGCATTCTCGCCTCCGGCAATCCCCGGCGTTGGGACTTCGGGTGGGGTGACCTTCATGCTCGAAGATCGTGCGGGACATGACGTCAGCTTCCTCGCCAAGAATGTGGATACGTTCATGCAGGCCGCGCGCAAACGTCCTGAGTTGGCCTCTGTATTTACTACCATGTTGCCTTCGGTTCCGCAGGTCTTTGTCAACGTTGAGCGGGACAAGGTTCTGGCTCAAGGTGTCAATCTGAGTGACGTGTACAAAACTTTTCAAGCCTTCATGGGAGGCGCGTTCATCAATTACTTCAACCGCTTCGGCCGCCAGTGGCAAGTTTACATTCAAGCCGAGGGTGACTATCGGACCCGGGCCGAGAATTTGGGCCAGTTTTACGTTCGCAATAGCGCCGGCGGCATGGTGCCCCTGTCCGCAGTGATTTCGATTGATCACCGGGTGGGCCCTGAATTCACGTTGCGATACAACCTGTTTCGGTGCGCACAAATCAATGCCAGCGCTAATACCGGTTACAGCTCTGCTCAGGCTATGGCAGCAATGGAGGAAGTCTTTGCACAGACCATGCCGCCAGATATGGGCTTTGATTACCTCGGCATGTCTTACCAGGAGAAGAAGGCTCAGCAAGGCGTGCCGCCTGCCGTTATCTTCGGTTTCTCGTTTCTTTTTTGTTTTTTGATTCTCGCGGCGCTTTACGAGAGTTGGACTCTTCCGTTTAGCGTGCTCCTGAGTGTACCAATCGCTGTCTTTGGAGCATTTGCCAGTCTCTATCTTCGTCGGCTCACCAGCTTCTCTTTCGAGAACAACGTCTATGCACAAATCGGGCTGATTATGTTGATCGGCCTTGCCGCTAAGAACGCCATCCTCATCGTGGAGTTTGCTAAAGCTGGGCACGAAAAAGGTCAGTCGCTCCTCGATGCCGCACTCGAAGGCGCCAAGCTTCGGCTGCGCCCCATTCTAATGACCTCTTTCGCATTCATTCTGGGGTGCGTCCCGCTGTGGAGAGCAAGCGGTTCAGGTGCCGTATCTCGTCAGGTCATGGGCACAGCAGTTGTCGGAGGAATGACCGCTGCGAGTGCGATCGCCATCTTCATTATCCCTGCACTGTTCTACTTGGTTGAAAAACTCGGCGGGGCAAAGCATGAAGCGAAATTGCCTATTGGTGCCACTCCGCAGCCGGGGCATGCTGCAGGCGATGACTAGTTTTTACAAGATTTGAGATTGTAAGTCTTTAGACGCTATGAAAATGACCGCGACCATCAGCAATCAAAACCTGCAGGTCTCCTCTCTTGGCTCCCTGCTAGCTGCTGCTGCGCTGTTTCTGTTGCTACCTGGCTGCGCGGTTGGCCCAAATTACCAGCGTCCGAAGGTAAGCGTGCCAACGGGATACCGCAGCGCTGAAGCATCAGCTCAACAAGCATCGATTGCCGACCTTCCATGGTGGGAAGTCTTTAAGGACTCACGGCTCAGAGAACTCGTGCAAACTGCATTGGCTAATAACTATGACCTGCGGATCGCCGTGACGCGCATCGAGCAATCGCGCCAAATCGCTGCGCAGGCGCGCGCCCAGTATTTTCCATTTCTCAATTATGGGGCGACTGCCAGCGACGGTAAGAACGAGTTTGCCGGCGGGGTGGTTCCCAACGAAGGTCAAACGCGCGGTGCCTTTGCTGCCGCCGCAAGCGTCGCCTGGGAGGCGGACCTCTGGGGTCGCATCCGCCGCGAAAATGAAGCAGTACGTGCTCAGTATCTCGCAACCGAACAAGCCCGGCGCGCGGTTATGCTGTCTCTTGTCAGCGACGTAGCTCAGGCCTACTTCGAGCTTCTTGACCTGGATCTTCAACTCGATATCGCCAAGCAGACTACAGAATCATTCTCGCAAACGGTGAGTCTCTTTACGCACCGCCTCGAAGGCGGAGTGGCTTCCAAGCTGGATACGTCCCGCGCCGAAGCGGCTCATGCCACAGCAGCCGCAAGCATCCCCGAATTGGAACGCCAGATTGCCCTCAAGGAAAACCAAATCAGCGTGCTGCTTGGAAATAACCCCAGTCCCGTTCCGCATAGTGCCAAACTTCTCGATCAGGTTGTGCCGCCGGACATTCCCAGCGGCTTGCCCTCCGCTTTGCTCGAGCGTCGTCCAGATATTCTGGCAGCCGAGGAGCAATTACGATCTGCCAACGCCCAGATTGGCGTTGCCACAGCCAACTTCTTCCCGCGCATCGGTCTGACTGCTCTATTTGGCCGTGCAAGTTCCCCACTCGACTCTTTGTCTTCGGGCCAGGCTACTGTCTGGAGCGTCGCCGGAAATATTGCCGGTCCGATTTACCAGGGCGGCGCCCTCAGAGCACAAAAGCGCCAAGCCGTTGCTTTTTGGGAACAATCCAAGTTGCAATACGCGCAGACAGCCCAGCTTGCTTTTCAGGATGTCTCAAACGCCCTGGTCTCGCGGATGAAATACGAGGCCATTCGCGCGGAGCAGGCCCGCGCCGTGCAAGCCTACCAGGAGTCCGTCAAGGTTTCCCTTCAGCGTTACATCGCTGGCAAGGCCAGTTACTTTGAAGTTCTCGACGCTCAGTTGCAGCTGTACCCGGCAGAGAATGCTCTCGCGTTTACCGAACTCAACCGGCGCGCAGTCGTCGTGCAGCTTTATAAGGCCCTTGGTGGTGGCTGGAATCTGAAGGATCCGGACTGGGTAGGACCCCAGTCCTAGTGGGCAGATCAAGACGTCTCAGCAAAGTCCCACTGTCACTCTCAAGAAATGAGGATGCCAGCCAGAATTTATCCGTTTACTCGATGTTATGGTAGCCGCGTTTGTAGTAAGGAGTGCTATATCCCGCAAATTTATCTTTAGGGTAAAGTTCGAGGTGAATCTTGTGCGACCCGTGATCCCCTGGGACGTCCCGTCGATTGCCCCGGGATATCGATTCACGCATTGGTTTGTAAGTGAGAACGTATCGATAACGCACCGCCAGCCCGATCGTCCGAACGATGCGTGGCAGGTCTTCTTCTTCCCTGGCGGTAAAGACGCCGCCCCCCGTTGCTTCTGTCAGAGCCTTCATATTATGAGGACCCCGCCGTTCAGCAGGACCAATATAGTCGTCGTCTTGAAGGGCTAGAAAGCTGGGAAGCTGTGGCTTCGATCCCTTTTGTTTCTTCTCCTGTGGAAGAAAGATGGCGGGAAACTCGAACGATGGCCCTGCCATGACAGCAAAAGCCGGAACGTCAGCCTCCTCCAAGAGCCTTCTTGTTTCTGCTAGGTTGTAACGGCTGTGATTATCGCCGCCGTCTGTGATGATAATCATGGCGCGATGTTGATTCACCGCCTCCTTTCGCGCCGTGCTCACTCCCAGCCAGATTCCATCAAACAAAGCGGTACTCTCGTTGGTGGCCGTCAGTAGTAGCGGTAGCCTGCGCTCCAGGTCCTGCTGGTCGTGAGTGAAGGACAACAGCTGTCTGGAGCGTTTGCCGATGCTCAATACCGAGTATTCATCGCTGTCCTGTTGTGGTTCTTCCAGAGGGTCAAGGAGCGAAACGGCCGCCTCCTGAACGAACGGGATCTTTCTTGTCATGCTCGAACTCAAGTCCGCAAGAATCACAAATGAAACGGGAACCCGCTCCCTTTCGAAGTAAAGGATTTTCTGTTCAATCCCATCATCAAACAGCCGAAAGTCGCTCTTTTTGAGGCCAGCCGCAACTGTGCCTTTATCGTCGAAGATGATTACGGGTACTTGTACGAGTTCAACGTTTGCAACGATGCGTGCTTGCGCGCGCGGTTGCGCCTGCGCCTGCGCAACAGGAGTGCACTTTGCCCACACTAACACACTAAGGAGGAGAGAAAGAACTACCCTTCGGTCTGCTGTCATCGCCCACGGAACCTCGCACCTTGGCGTAGCTTATACGCCCCGGCTCCGATTCTGTCAACCACGCAGGATGTACCTCACCGAACCCGTAATTTACTAGCCATCTGTCAATTTTGGCAGTATTCCTCACATTCCTTAGCAGATAGCGTATAGGCCGTCTAGGAACATGAGTGAATCGATGCTAAAGAACCCTGAAGGTTCAGCCCTAAGCGAGACGATTCGGTTAGCTCATCGAGGCGACAGCGAGGCCTTTTCACTCATATACCGAAGCTATTCTGAACTCGTACATCGCATCTGTCTGCGCATGTTACGAGATCCAGCAGAGGCCGAGGACGCTGCTCAAGACGTATTCATCCGAGTGTTTCTCAAGATCAATACGTTTCGCGGTGAGTCCGCATTCTCTTCTTGGCTGTATCGGTTGGCAACGAACGTCGCTCTGATGCGTTTGCGCAAGAACAAACGTTCTTGGACTCCCCCAGGGGAGCGCAAACTGGACACCGATTCCGTCAGCGAGATCGCCGCGCCGGACCCGCAAATAACCGACTTGTTCGGCCGGATCGACCTTCAAGCAGCTATCGACGTACTACCGGACGGTTACAAAGCAGCTTTCATTCTTCATGATGTCCACGGATACGAGCATAAGGAAATCGCCGAAATCTTTGGATATTCAGTTGGAAACTCAAGGTCCCAATTGCACAAAGCGCGCAGGCGGTTGCGAAAGCTGCTGCACGGTATGCCCAGAGGAGGCCATCTGGACGCAAAGCTGAAAATGGTTTGTGTGAACTGAATCGTTAGCGGACGGGCGCACGCTACTTCGGTAGCGTCCCGCCCACAAAGCCAACGGAGGTAAATCCACGGTTTCTTTTTGATGGCTGGAGAACTGAACGCTGGGAAAAAGTGTATAGATGAAGTCGCGACCACTTTGAGGAATCCGTTCAACAGCACATCGCGGGACTCTGCCTTGAGAAGCGTACCCCGGTTCTAGGAAAGTCTCTCTTCATTCAGTATTCAGTGTATACGCTACATGCCAAACGTTATGGATAAACTGCTTCTTTTAGAGCGACTCAGTAAGGTTGCCATGCCCGTTCACCTTATTCGTATTGAGAGCAACTTGGATCGGTCGTATGCCTTGCTCGGCTGGATAGAGCCAGTTCCACATGAAATTCCCTACGAGGGCGTTGCGCCTATCGAAGTTATAACCTGCACCGGCACTTAATCCCAGACCGAAACTCATGTGGTTAGCGGTTGGACTCAAAGGTGCGGTTATAGGCATGCCAAGGCTCGTGGTGCCGCGCGGGTTATCGTTCCCAGTCTCTTTTCGAACCCCTTCCTGAAGGTACCAAGGAATTTCTGTTTCTTCTTGGGCCCACACGCCGCAGGGAATGGCTAACAACTGGACCCAGAACAAGATTGTCATAGCGCGCTTCATGATGTCCTCCGGAAGGACGATTACTCATGCTATGAACTTGCTTGTCTTGGCGTAGTCGCTAAAGAGGACGGAAATCCCTTGGGACCTGTCGCTCACTCACAACGCAGCGTAATTTGGGGGCAGCTTGCCCACAACTGTAAAAAACTACAGGATGATTCGAGGAAGGAGCCACGAAGGCGGAATGTAGGCAGCCTTCAACTTGTATCACTTCGGAACTGCCTTCGGATTGGAACCGTCGAGCTTTCAGTTCTCCGTTGGCGCTATGTAATAGCCTGGCCGTCCGCGCACCTTCAGATCCTTGTTTTTCACGTACACTTTGATTTTGTGGTATCCGGTCTTGTTTGTGCCTTTGGGCTCGTAGGTCAACGAATACTGTGTGTGTAGCTCCCCGCCAATCTCGTCCACAGCTTTTTGCATCGAGATGCCTCCAAATGTGGCGATATGTCGGCCGCCGGTCTGCGCGGCAGCCATCTGAAGAGCGTGACCGGTAATTTCGTCTTTGAGATTCCTCACCGCCCACACGTTCAAGTTCATCAGGTTTCCGTAGCCATAGCGAATGTCTTCAGTAGGCGGAATTTGCACAGTTCCGGGCATCCCCGGCTGTGGGAAAATACCCTCCGGTGTAATCATGTGTCTGACGTCCTTTGGAGGTGCCTTCAATTGCGCCAGGGTCGTCGGAATCCCCACGGAATAGACCGCTATGTTGTAAAGCTGCGCTCGCCGCATCACCGCTTCTAGTCGCTCATCACTGCCAACATCGGTCGCTTCTGACATAGCCACTATGACGAGACGGCGTTCTGGCAAATCAGCCGCCAACTGCCGCTGTAAACGAGTGCTCAGAATGGTCACTCCAGTAGCCATCGCATCGAACAGCTTTGAACGCTCCGTACCGCACTTCAAATTACTTATCGTGTTAAGGATGACGTCGTGATCGGCCGTGAAGTCTGCCAGATTATCCACTGAATCATTGAAGCCCACCACCACGGCCTCGTCATTCGGGCCCATCAGCGCATCAGCGAAAATGATTCCGGTCTTGCGCATTTCCGTCAGGAGGGGCTCAATGCGCGAACTGGTTTCCACCAAGAAAACCATAGAAAGCGGGGTGGGTCCCAAATCAAGATACATTATTTTCTGTGGTACACCATTGTCGGTGACTTGAAAATCTTTCGCTTCCAGATTGGAGACCAATTCGCCTTTTGCATTCGTGACTGTAAGGGGCACGTTCACCAACAGAACGCGCTTCCGGATTCTCCCCTCTGGCGCTTGTGGCACTGGCGTCCCTGGCTCGTGAATGATTGGAGCGGAAGGAGCTTGGCCTAGCATGGGCATGGCCGCGGTCAACACCGCAATGCAGGCCAAAATCCAGGAAACCCTATGCTCTTTCATAGTCCAC
>QHYM01000424.1 GCA_003223295.1 Acidobacteriota bacterium
CCATCTCCTCCATTGCGCCCGATGGAAAAGATTGGCTTTCGTTCGGCTTTCCGGGGAGTGCAGTTCTCGGTGTCACACGCCGGACGGGAAATGAAGTGTGGTTTGCATGGACCGGATCGAGCAATTCCAATTTTAAGAATCCTCAAGTCCAAGTTCTGGAAATCAACACGTCGAACTACAGTGTCATTTCGCAATGGCAAATCTGGAATAACGATTACGCGTTCGCTTACCCGAGCCTCGCCACGAACTCCAACGGAGAAGTGGGGATTTCTCTGGGTTGGGGCGGAAACACGTCTTACGGGAACAATGCTGTGGGCATTCTTGGGGACTTTATTGTTTGGTATCCGGAGTTAAGTGATGCGATCGTCGCGAGTACTCCGATCCGGTACGGGGACTACTTCAGCGTGGCGCGCAATACACCCAGCTCACTGCTGTTCGATGCCAGTGGCTACGCGGTTTTCAAGAATACGGCACCCGCAACAGGGACGCGGTTTGATCCGTACTACATACAGTTTGGACGAAATTCGATTGTCAACGGCGGCTCTGCAGCGCCGCCGGGCTGAGTATTCTTTCCATCCGCAGTGCAAGGACTGTTTTGGAAAGCAGAAGAAGTTGGAAACCAATGCAGGTCCGAGTCACCAAAAAAAGACAGGCGTTCAACAAAGATGCAGACGGGGCCAATGCTTTTTTGAAGCTCGGCACTAGAGAGGTGCACAATGCTTTGCAATTCTAGGCGTATCCGAAGGCTGGGCTTTCTGCCGGTCGTGTGGTTGTTGTGGTGCTCGGCAGGGGCGCATGGGCAAGAGCAACCCGGCGCGCCGCGGGTAATCGCGGCTACGAAACAAGACACCGCGCAGCAACCGCTTCGCGCGCTGCAACCCACGGTTTCACTCGCCGCTGGATTTGTGAAGAAACCCTACCACGCGAATCCTCATGCGACAGTTAGCCTCGCGCCTCCAAAGAGAGATCCCCTGCTGCAAGGCGCGCCAGTGGTTCCGAAGGCGAGTATGGGTGCAGCAGCACCTGCGCCTGCCGCGCCGAAGAAAGCGGTCCAAGTCACAATTGGGAAGAGCTTTGACGGAATCGGCGCCGGATTTCACGGACCGGGAGGTACTTTCCAGGTTCGTAACGCGCCCCCGGACACAAACGGCGCTGTCGGCGAGAGTCAATTTGTGCAGTGGGTGAATACGGATATCGCCGTCTTCGACAAGAACACGGGCGCAGTCGCTCTTGGTCCGATTCCTGGAAACACGATTTGGCAAGGATTTGGCGGAAACTGCGAACAGAATAACGATGGAGACCCCATTGTTCAGTACGACAAGATCGCGAATCGTTGGGTCATCGCGCAATTCTCGGTGAAAAACGGTTTTTCGCAATGCGTAGCGGTCTCCACGACTGCTGACGCCTCGGGGACATATCACCGTTACGAGTTTCAATACGAAGACTTCGATGACTATCCCAAGATGGGAGTTTGGCCGGACGGTTACTACATCTCGTTCAATATGTTTCACGGGCAGAATTTTGTCGGTTCGAAAGTCTGTGCTTACGAACGCGCGGCAATGCTCGCGGGCCTGCCAGCTCGCCAGCAATGCTTCCAGCTCAGTGACCAGTTTTTCGGGCTGCTTCCTGCGGACCTCGATGGAGCAACGTCTGCGCTCGTCAGCGCAGAGGGCACGCCCGGATCCGCCGCTCCGCCGCTTGGGAGTCCCAACTTTTTTTTGGCGTTAGGGTCACAGGCCAACACGCTCGACCTTTGGAACTTTCATGTGGATTGGAACGCCACAGCAAATACAACTTTTGGGATCGGGCCCAACCACACGCCGAACCAGTCGATTCCAGTGGCAGCCTTCACGTTTGCCTGCGGAGGCAGCGGAGGCAGTTGCATTCCGCAACCGGGCAATCCGAAACCCGAGCAACTCGATACGCTCGGCGAGCGGCTGATGTATCGGCTAGCGTACCGAAGATTCGCAGACCATGAGTCTCTGCTGGCTACTCATTCCGTGGACACGGGAGTGGCCGGCTCGCAGACCGGCATTCGCTGGTATGAATTGCGAAACCAAGCCACCGGTGGATTTAGCGTCTTTCAAGCAGGGACGTACGCGCCTGGCACCAATCACCGATGGATGGGAAGTATCGCCATGGATAAGGCAGGAAACATCGTAACCGGATACAACGTTTCGGGCGCAGTTTTCCCAGGGCTGCGATTTGCAGTGAGGCGCGCGAATGATCCATTGGGAACTCTGACTACGGAGAAGCTGCTCTTCAAAGGAACTGGGGCGCAACACTGCATCCTGGGTGTGGGCGGTGCGTGCCCCCCTGGGTGCTCAGAGCCGGACGGAACTTGCAAGCTGACGAGATGGGGAGACTATAGCAGTATGAGCCCCGACCCAACGAACGACTGCGCACTGTGGTTTACGAGCGAGTATGAGAAACAGACCGGGGCATTCAATTGGAAAACACGCATCGCTTCACTACTGCCAAAGGGACAAAGCGAAAACAGTCTGCAACTAGGCGCGCCTCCACGAAGCTCAGTCGTCCACAGTGGAAACTCCCGGCTGGGTACAGAGCCAACGGCAAGAAGATGGCGACGCTCCAGGAAGTTGTTGACCCTGAAACGCCGACCATGAACTTGAGCCAACTATCGGACAAACAGCGATTGGCTCTCGTTGCAAAGCGAATCGAAATGCAACCTGACTTTCAGATTGCGATGCTTGGGGCCGGCCTAATCGACAAAAAGCGGGCACTTCAGGAAGTGAAGAGCGGTACGCCAATCGGACGCAACTTGGCGGAAATAGAAGAGCGGTTGCTGAATCACGTCATTGAGACAGCGAAAAAGAAACGTCAGTGAGGTCCGCATGGCCGGAAAATCTCGCAAGAGCAAACGCCGGACTATTACGCTCAGCCTCGACGCGGTGATCATTGGCATCGACGCGAATTTCGAACCCATTACGAAGACTGCTTGTGACTATCGCCAGAAAAACGTCTATCCGTATTTGGAACGCAAGGGTTTCACCGTGCAGCATCTGCAGGGATCTATGGCACGGCGAACCTATGTTGCACCGGCGGCCCGGCAGGCAAATGTGCACTACATTACCGGTTTGGGCCACGGTTCTTATGAAAGCTTTACCGGAGATTTCTACGACCCCGTCTTCAGCGTAGGGAACTACAGTCCGGAGGAATCCGGCGGCAAAATCG
>QHYM01000123.1 GCA_003223295.1 Acidobacteriota bacterium
CCGAGAGTTTGAAAGCGACAGGAGATATCTTCAATTCTTTAAGCGCTTCTTCTCGATCGAAGGTATAGCGCCCGGACTGCTGGAGCCGGTCAACGTAGCTGTGCAGAGATAAGGATTGCCGATTCACAAGCAAAAGGTATCATAAAGTGATACTTTCTGCATGTCTATTGCAGAAGAATGACCAGAGTTCTTGCTCAGTGGGAGGGCGGGGAGAAACTAGCCACGAAGTGCAATTCTTATCTTAGCGCTTATGGCTGGGTGGGACCCTGGTGGGGACCCCCAGAGTCTCTGACTGAAAACTGACAACTGAACACTGACGACTTGCCCTTCTTGCGCTATCCTTTGGTTGTCGCAAGCAGCGCTGTCGAAACCCGGTCCTATGAAAACGATACTCGCCTCCATTTTCACTACCGTCCTCATTGTGGCGATGACCCTCGCCGCCATGTTCCTCCTCGTGCGCGCGACGGTTTATTTGACTTCGCTGGAATCGCCGCTCTATCGTGCTGCCGCCATGGGTACGGAGTTGCTCCTCGGCGTCATTCTTCTTCTTGGCACCACCTGGCTTGCCACGCACCTCGCTGTCCGCATCTTCGGCCCGAAAGAGCCTCCGTCGATGGGTTCGCCCAAGTCCCTCTCCAATGGAGGACGCGTTGTCTGAAACCAAACGCAGCCTGATCCCCACGCCCAAGGCCCCCGAAGCCCCCAAAGCCAATAACCGCGCGGAGGAGCTGCGTCGCCTGGAAGCGGAAGCCGAGGCTGGCGGCGGCCCCGAGCGCCGCGAGCGCGAACACCAAGCCGGCAAGCTGACCGCGCGCGAGCGCATCCATCTGCTGCTCGACGAGGGCACGTTTGAAGAGCTCGACAAATTCGTCCGCCACCGCTGCGTGGATTTTGGTATGCAGGAGCAGCGGCCCGCAGGAGACGGCTTCGTTACCGGCTTTGGACGAATCGACGGCCGCCTGGTTTACGTCTTCGCACAGGACTTTACTGTGTTCGGCGGCTCGCTCTCCGAAGCCAACGCGCAGAAGATTTGCAAAATCATGGACCTTGCCATGCGCGCCGGCGCTCCAGTAATTGGCCTGAACGATTCCGGCGGCGCCCGCATCCAGGAAGGCGTCGCTTCGCTTGCTGGTTACGCGGATATTTTTCTGCGCAACACGCTTTCGAGCGGCGTCATTCCGCAGATTAGCGCCATTATGGGCCCCTGTGCCGGCGGCGCCGTCTATTCGCCGGCCATCACCGATTTCATCTTCATGACCCGCGAAACTTCCTACATGTTCGTCACTGGCCCGGACGTCATCAAGACTGTCACGCACGAGGAAGTCACCAAGCAGGAGCTCGGCGGCGCAATGACGCATAATGAAAAAAGCGGTGTCGCCCACTTCGTCGCGCGCGATGATGCCGATTGCCTGGCCATGATTCGCGAGCTGATGAGTTTTTTGCCGTCAAATAATTTCGAGGATCCGCCGCGCCGCGCCACTTCCGATTTGCCTGCGCGCCGCGACGAAGCTCTCAACACGCTTGTTCCGCCGGACCCGCAGAAACCCTACGATATCAAGGATGCGATTCATTCCATCGTGGACGACAATTATTTCTTCGAAGTCCACGAGCACTATGCCAAAAACCTTGTCGTGGGTTTCGCGCGCCTCGACGGCCGCCCCATCGGCATCGTCGGCAACCAGCCTGCGTTTCTCGCGGGAGTTCTTGATATCAACGCTTCCGTGAAGGGCGCGCGCTTCGTGCGTTTCTGCGATGCCTTCAATATCCCGCTGCTCACTTTTGAAGACGTCCCCGGTTTTCTCCCTGGGACGCAGCAAGAATTCGGCGGCATCATTAAGCACGGTGCGAAGTTGCTCTTTGCTTTTGCGGAAGCCACGGTTCCGAAGATTACTGTCATTACGCGCAAAGCCTACGGCGGCGCCTACTGCGTTATGGCTTCCAAGCACATTCGCACGGACGCCAACTTTGCCTGGCCCACCGCGGAAATCGCGGTGATGGGCCCGGAAGGCGCGGTCGACATTGTTTACAAGCGGGACTTGGCAAAAGTGGACGGTGCCGAGCGCGAGAAACTTCGTCAGGAAAAAATCGCCGAATTTCGCGAGCGCTTCACCAATCCCTTTGTCGCTGCGGAGCGCGGGTACATTGACGCAACATCCCGCTCTGAAAAACCTGCCTACATCCAAGCTTGTCTCCGTGAACTCTGCGTCCTCGGTGTTGAGATTCGCTTTCACTTCAGCAGGTATTCCTGAAGGAATTCGACGGTGGCGTAGAACTGGAAATCCTGGTTCGGCTTTTTCCGGTAGCCGTGGCCTTCGTCGTTGGCAATTATCAGCCAAACCGGTGTTCCTTGTTGTTTCAGCGCGTCGGCAATTTGCTGCGATTCGCTTACCGGGACGCGCGGATCGTTTTTCCCGGCGATCACGAGCATTGGCTTTTTGATTTTTTCGATATTGTTCATGGGCGCAATTGTCTCGAGGAACGCGCGCATTTTGGGATCGCGCTCGTCGCCGTATTCCGCGCGCCGTAAGTCGCGCCGATACGCTTCGGTATGCTCGAGAAATGTCACCAAATTCGACATGCCCACGACGTCCACGGAGCAGCGGATGCGGTCACTGTAAAACGTGGAAACGGCCAGCGTCATGTGGCCGCCGTAACTTCCGCCGGTCACCGCAATGCGCGCGGCGTCGAGTTCCGGTTGGGTGGCGATCCAGTCGAACAGTGCGTTGATATCTTTGTAGGTGCCCTCGCGTTTGAATCCATTATCGAGCAGGGAAAAAGCTTTTCCGTAGCCGGTGGAGCCGCGCACGTTGGGATAAATCAGCGCGATTCCCAGCTCGTTCAAAAAATAATTGTTGCGGCCAAGAAAAGTTGGCTGTGATTGCCCTTCCGGGCCGCCGTGAATAATCACCAGCACCGGCCGCTTGCCAGTGAATTTTGCGGGTGGCTTGTGCAAAAATCCTGAGATCGTTTTTCCGTCGAAACTTTTCCAGTGGATCAGCTCCGCGGAAAGAAGCGATTCAGTTTTTGCGGCGGTTTCACTGTTGGTCCAGCGCTCGAGCTTCTCGGTTGCTACGTCCAACGAGTAACAATCTCCCGGCCCGCGCGAATGGTTCAGCGAGAAGCCCAGCTCATGCCCGTTTTTGTGCCAGCGCAAACCGCCGATCACTCCGGAGGGAATGTGCGGCAGCGGCATTTCTTTTCCGTTGCTGGTGTCGCGCACGTGCAGGACGCTCAAGCCTTCCTCGTCGGTCACGAACGCGAGCAGTTTTCCATCGTGTGCTAAATCAAAAGTCTCCACGTCCCAGTGAATCGAAGTGGTCAGATACGTGGGCTGCTTGGTTTGCAGATCGATGTACGCGAGCCGGTGGAATTCAGAATCTTTGTCGGTGGTGACGTAAATTCCTTTGCCGTCTTTGCTGAATCGCGCTTCGCCATACGAAACTTTCGCAGTTGCATTTCGTGGCGTCAGTTCATTTTTCTGCCCTGTCGCTGTATCCACCAGCCACAAATACGATTCGTTGATCGAGAGTTCCTCGAGCAGCAAGATCTTCTTGTCGTCGGGAGACCAATCCTCGGGTTGCCATCCGCCTCCGGTCAATTGCGTCAACAAATGATCCGTCCTGGCATCGGCGGGATTCATTACCCACAAATCCGTGTCCTGGCCGGTGCGGCGCGTGGACATGTACGCGATGCGGTCGCCATCGGAAGACCATGGGCCCATGAGGTTACGCGACTTTCCGTCGGTGAGCAGCGTGACGTCGCCCGTTTTGACCTCGTAGCGATAAAGTTGATACCATTCGCCGCCGCCAACATCTTTCATGAATACGATGTAGTCGCCGCCGTTGGGATGAAAGCGCCCGTTCGAAACAGAATCCGGAAAAAAAGTGAACTGCTGCCGTGCTCCACCTGGCATGGCCACGATGTGCAGTTGCGGCGTCTCCGCAAAGCGAGTGGAGATCAACATTTCATGACGCGTGGGATGCCAGTCCGAGAGACTCGCGCTTCGAAACGAGGCGTAACGCCCCGCCGTCTCGGCCAGCGTCGCGGGAATCTTCGGAACGCCATTGACAACCAAGTTCTCCGGCGGGGGAATAAAAGCGTCCTGCGCAAGCGCCGGCAGGGCCACGAAGAGTGCCAGCGCAAGCAAGAAACCAGACCGTTTCATCGGGGTGAATCCTCCGTTGGAAAAAGAACAAGGGTTCCTGTATACACCATCGCGCGCAGGGAGCGCGAAAGATTTTTGTCCGTGTTACCCTTGACGGTCACAAATTACTCCATGGAGCTGCTTATGCGCCTGCGCACACCCGCCGCTGTGGTCGCTTTTGTGCTTTCAATGGCCGCGAGTGGGCGCGCGCAGACGAAGACGGTCGCGGAGCGCCTGGGTTATCCGCCGGATTCGAAACTGCTCATTATCCACGCGGATGACCTCGCCGTGGCGCATTCCGTGGATGCGGCCAGCTTCGACGCGCTCAACAAGAATGCAGTGACATCGGCAAGCGTGATGGTGCCGTGTCCGTGGCTGAACGAAGTCGCTGCCTACGCGAAAGAACATCCCAACGCGGATTTGGGGCTGCATCTTACGCTGACGAGCGAATGGAAAATCTATCGCTGGGGTCCTGTCGAAGCGAAAGACAAAGTTTCCAGCCTGCTTGATCCTGCCGGTTATCTGTGGCCAGAGACTGGACCGGCCGCGCAAAATATCAAACCGGAAGAGGCGGAGCGGGAGATCCGCGCACAAATTGAACGGGCCATCGCCGCGGGAATTCATCCGACGCATCTGGACAGTCACATGGGTGTCCTTTTTGCAAAGCCTGAGCTTTTTGCAGTTCTCATCAAAGTGGCTCATGAATACCATCTGCCTTTCCTGGCGCCGCGGTTCCCCGGTGATCCGAACAAACTGATTCCATTGCTCTCCGAAAAAGACGTCCTCCTTGATTCAGGAGTGATGGCCAATCCGTCCGTTTCCGCTGGAGCATGGAAAGAGTTCTATGGCAATGCGATCAAGGATCTCAAGCCGGGGTTTTCGGAAATGATTGTGCACCTTGGTCACGACGATGCGGAGCTCCAAGCAGTGACGTTGGACCATCCCGATTTCGGTTCAGCCTGGCGCCAGCGGGACTACAATGTCGTGACAAGCCCCGAATTCAAGAAGGTGCTTGAGGAGAGCCACATCGTGCTCGTCAAATGGAGAGACCTCCAGAAACTGCTCAAGTAACCGGAACGAGGCACGAAGATACAGATGGTTAGCAGGGCGCCTTTCTCTCCTGCTAAACTCTTCCCTCGCTCCACGTTTCTATGTTCAAGAAAATCCTGATTGCCAATCGCGGCGAAATCGCCGTGCGCATTCTCCGCGCGTGCCGCGAACTGGGCATGCAATCCGTCAGCGTATTCAGCGAAGCTGACCGCAAATCGCTGCACGTCCGGCTTGCCGACGAGGCTTATACCATCGGCCCCGCCCCTTCGCGTGAAAGCTACCTCCGCATTGACAAGCTGATGGACGTGGCACGCCGCGCGGGCTGCGATGCCCTCCATCCGGGTTATGGTTTTCTGGCGGAAAATGCCGCGCTGCCGCGTGCGTGCAGCGAAGCCGGGATCACCTTCATTGGTCCGCCTGCGGAGGCAATGGAAGCTCTCGGTTCAAAAACCGCCGGGCGCCAGCTTGCGCGCCGCGTGGAAGTGCCTACAGTCCCCGGCACGAACGATCCGACCGAGAAATCCGAAGCGCGGGCCCTGGCGCAAAGCATGGGCTATCCCGTGTTGCTGAAAGCGGTGGCCGGCGGCGGCGGCAAGGGCATGCGGCTGGTTTACAGCGACGCGGAATTCGAATCGGCGTTTCGCGACGCGGCTTCGGAAGCGATGAATGCCTTTGGGGATGAGCGCCTATATCTTGAGAAATATCTCGAGCGGCCGCGGCACATTGAAATCCAGATTCTTGCCGACGCACACGGGCGCGTGGTTTCTCTGGGGGAACGCGAATGTTCCATTCAGCGGCGCCACCAGAAAGTAATTGAGGAAGCGCCCTCGCCGGCTGTCACGCCGGAATTGCGGAAGAAAATGAGCGCAGCGGCGGTGCGGCTGGCGCGCGCGGGCGGCTATGTGAACGCAGGCACGATGGAATTTCTGGTGGACCAAAAGCTGAATTTTTATTTCCTGGAAGTGAACACGCGGTTGCAGGTAGAGCATCCCGTCACGGAACAAGTGACTGGGCTGGATCTCGTCAAACTGCAAATCGCTATCGCCGCGGGGCACCGCTTACCGTTTGCGTGGGAAGCCATCACGCCACGCGGGCATGCGATGGAGGTCCGCCTTTACGCTGAAGATCCTGAGAACAATTTCTTTCCTTCGCCGGGAAAAATTCTTTCGTGCCGCACGCCCGGCGGCCCGGGAATCCGCATGGACGAAGGAGTCTACGAAGGGTGGACGGTGCCCAATGAATACGACCCGCTGCTGGGCAAACTCATCGCCTGGGGCAACAGCAGGGAAGAGACGATTGCGCGGCTGCGACGCGCGCTCGACGAATACACCATCACGGGGATTCGAACGAATGCCGGATTATTTCGACGCATTCTGACGGAGCCGGAGTTTCTGCGCGGCGAAATCCACACACGATGGCTTGATGAACTGCTGCGGCGGCCTCGTGCGGCTGCTGCATCGTCCTCTTCGGATTCGAATAGGGAAGGCAATCCGGGCGGGGCGCACGAGGCGGCCGCCATCGCGGCTGCGATTTGGCAAGCGAAACAGAGCGCCGCGCAGGGGGCTGAGGCCTCTTCCGCCGACGAAAATTCCTCACGCTGGAAAATGGAAGGCCGCCGCCAGCTTCTGGACCGCATGCCATGAAGTACGAGGTCCGCATTTTCGGCAAAACACACATCGTCGAGTTCGCGCGCCATGGTGACGGCTGGCAAGCGCGGCTCGACGGCGAATCAGGCATTGCTGATGTCGTAGAAATTGCGCCGGACACTCTCTCTGTGTTGCTCTCGGGCAGGTCCTATGAGGTTTGCGTAACGCCATCTGGCGGCGGCCAACTGCAGCTGCAAACCGACGGCCTAGAATTCAACGCTGAGGTTATTGATCCGCGTTCGTGGCGAGGCCGGCGGCACGGCAGCGCGGAAGCGGAGGGCCGCCAGCAGATTGTTGCGCCCATGCCCGGCAAAGTAGTGCGCCTACTGGTCAAAGCTGGAGATGCTGTTGAGGCAGGCCAGGGCCTATTGGTGGTGGAAGCCATGAAAATGCAAAACGAGATTCGTTCGCCAAAGAGCGGAACGGTTGAGCGAGTGGCCGTTGCGGAAGGCCAAGCCGTAAACGCGGGCGAAGTGCTCGCCTGGGTCAATTGAGTTTAAGGAAAAGTGGTTGATTCATCTGGAGGATAAAGAAAGCTGCAGAAGACTAGCATTTCTTGAAGCTGTCGAAGAAAGCCTTGTGCCTGGCCATGATTTCTTGTTTCTTTTCCAGATTGGGATCGAGCGTCCAAATTCCCCGTTCGTGAGTGCCTCCCAGAAGAATGCCATCCGTCCGCGGAAACATGTAGAGGTCGCCCTTGCCGATGGCGTATTGCACTTCGGGTTGGGGCAACAGGATGGTGAGTTGCCCCTTCAGAGGAGTTAATTCTTCATCGGCAAAGAGCGCTTTTGCGCCAAGACCGGTGCAATTGAATACCAGCTTTTCCGGCAAGTTCTGGATCTCGCCTCGATCGCGGATTTCCATTACTTTTATTGTCGCGCCCGCTATCCGGATGTCATTCAGCAACGCCGCCAAATAAACCGGCGGCTCGATGATCATCGTGTCGAACTGCCGCACAAACGGGGCATCCTGGAATGGATGCTCGTGCGCAGACAGATCGCGCAGCTCTGGCACCATGGAGCGCAACACGCCGTCCTTTCCGAGATAGCCTTGTTCATCCCATGGCTGGTCGTTGAGAAAGTAGTTGCGCATCCAGCGAATTCCGTAGCGCGGCCCCACCATAATCTGGTAGCAGCGATAGGCAAACTCCGCCGCGGCAAGAAACTGTTGATCGAACAGAGACGTACGTTTATCAGGTTCAGACACCAGGAAGGGAAACCATTGGCCTCCTGCGATATTCGAGGTTGTGTTTGGCGGCAAGTCTTTTGTGTAAATCGTTACCGCAAATCCTGCTTCCTGCAGCAGCATGGCCGTTGCCAAACCTACGGCACCGCTTCCCAGAACAGCGACTGGTCCAGTGTGGCCCGGAGCGCCCAGGTCCACGGCAAGCTTCCCGGTTCCCCAGGAAAGTGTGATTCCTCCTCCGCCATGGCCGTAGTTGTGGACTACGAGCGTGTCGTCCAGCTTTTCCGCCCGCACCACAAAGCCTGAGGGGCGGAAGGGACGCAGCCCGACGACGGTTCTTATCTCGCGGTCCGCGGAAACATGCACAGGGGGCAATCCGCACGCTCCGCCAAGGAATGAAGTATCTGGAGCCGCATAGGCGCGATTCACGGAGGAGGATGTGCCGCGTCTTGCTGCACAACCAGCAAGAAGGGAAAACGGCGCCGTAGCTGCGAGCGATGCACCTGCAAGACCCGTCTGACGGAGGAATTTGCGCCGATTCACGGAACCAACATTAATGGAGAAAGGGTCACTGGACGAAATGTTTTTTCGGCGACCGTAGCTGCAAATGCAAAGCGAGATTCGTTCGCCAAAGAGCGGAACGGTTGAGCGAGTCGTCGTTGGAGACGCGGGCGAGGTGCTTTGTATCGTCGGCTAACTTGAGCCGGTTTCTTCAGTTGAGATCCTGCGGGCCGCAAGAATCACGGCCCTCAGGATGACACCATGGAAAGAAACCCTTTTGCCTGATAATTAATGCCCGATGGAGCGTTGAGGCATGGAAGTCTTGGCAGCTTCCGGCAGTTTGCCGGCGGCTTCGATCACCTGTTGAGCCAGGTAATTTTGCACCTGAGCGTCATCGCGCGCAATGGCCAGATACGCGGAGCGCAGTAGTTGTTCCTTGCGGCTGCGCAAAGTATCGCGGATATTTTGTTGCACCTGCGGCTCGGAAATGCTGCGCTGGCCGGCGGCTTCGCGTGAAATCAGTTTCAGGATGTGGAAGCTGATGCCGGTCTGATCGCGCGCTTCGATGGGCTGGCTCACTTGCCCGGGCTTAAGCCCGAGAACCGCTTTCTTGAGCGCGGGATCCACTTGAGGGCTGTTGAGGCCGGACTCCGGCACGTAGCCGAGGTCTCCACCGGTCGAAGCCGTGTTCATGTCCTCGGAATAATCCATGGCAAGCTGGGCGAAGTCCGCGCCGCTGTTGAGGCGATCCATGAGCATTTTGGTCTTGCGAATAGCCTCGGCTTCGTTGGTGGCGTCATCGTTCTTGCGATTGCGGATTTGCGGATCCTTGCGCGGTGTAACCTTGATCTGCGCGAGATGGTAAGTCGGCTCGGCCACGTTGAACTGCGTCTTGTTGTTGTTGTAGAACTCGCTCACTTCCTGGTCGGTGATGGAGATCTTGGCCAGCACTTCGCGGTTCAGCAATTTCTGAATGGAGAGTTGGCGACGCAGGTCGAGCTTCAGATCGTCGACGGACATTCCCTGGTCCTTCAGCCGGCGCTGGAACTCGTCCTCGGTGTAAGGGCTCTTGAGCTCTGTGAATTTATCTTCGACTTCGCCGTCACTGGCCTCGAGACCAAGCTTCTTGGCGCGTTCGAGCAAAACTTCATTGATGATGAGTTCGTCGAGAACATTCAGCTTGAGGGAGAGGGATTCTTCCTGAGAGGGCTCCTGACCCTCGGGGTTCACGCGCGTGCGGTAATATTTGTCCACTTCATCGCGCTTGACCTCTTTTCCATTGACGACCGCCCACACGTCGGGCGCATGCTGCGTCTGCTTGTTACACCCGGTCACGACAGAAAGGGCCAGCGCCGTTAACGGGAGCCAGGCTGCGCCGCGGCGTATTCCTTTTGAGCGGTCCATGGGACGCCCCACCAATCGCCGGTCCACAAAGGGTAGGTTCAAGGTTGGAATCTCAGGCGGCTTTTTTCACGCGGCCATTGCGGATGCACGCCGTACACACCCAAACATGCTTCTTGACGCCCGCCACAATCGCACGCGTGCGCTTCAAATTCGGGTTCCAGCGGCGCCGCCGCGTGTTGTTCGCGTGGCTGATGACGTTGCCGTAGTGCGGCGCTTTGCCGCAGAATTCACACTTCAGTGCCATTCGATTATCCTGCCCGGTTTGATTTAAACCTGAATTCTTGCTTTTCGGAGTCGCAAAACCAAGCTCTTCATTCTAACAGAGGGTCCACCGGTAACAAAGCGTCCCTTTCTGCCCCGTCTTGGCTCGGCAGCACCCTGTTCCACTGGACGGGTTTGCAGGGAGCCGTGCGAACCAGTAACCCCCGAAATGTGTTGAAGTGACAGGGTTTGTTTGCAAATTCTGCGGACCTTGGCCCAGCGTACCATTGTTGGCTTTCAGCCTACCCATTATTTTCGCCCTTAGACCGTGCGGGAGTTTGCGCATGGAACCGATCGTAAGGACGAAACCTTGGCAAATTCCACCGGCCCATCCAACGCTGTTCCTCAACCCACAAAAGACCCTCGGCCCCCGGCAGGGGCTCGGCGGCGCAGGTATTCCTACCTGCTGGCCGCAGTGGCAACGGCGTTGCTTTCGACGGTTGTGGGGTTTTTGGCAGGGCGGCTCCAAGGCAATTTCAAGAATTGGCTGAGGATTCATCCGGTGGTAGCAGCGGATTCGCAACCGGGAACGACGGCACTGGTTTCGACGCCCCAGGTGCGCGCGAAGAGTGCCGATGTTGAAGAAATCTCGCGCCTGGCGCCACAGCAGCAAGCGGAGCGTTTGCTGGAACTGGCCATTGATCAGCCCGATTTGTCGCTCGGCTTGATTCACCGGAACCTGACCTCCTGGCGCGGCCATCTCGAGGATTCGGACCGACTTTTCCACCTGGTGCTCCAGGCGCTCAACTCCAATGATCCGCGAGTGCGCGTGGCTGCGGTGGAGATCGATTTGGCGGCCAACAACCTGATGAAGGCGCCGGAGAGCGTGGACAAACTGCAACGCCAGATTCAAAACAGCTCCGAAGAGCGGTATATGGCGCTTTGGAGGCTTGGAGCGCTGGGGAATCGCGGCGTTGAGCCGACGGAAGCGTTTCGCACGCTGAAGCGCTACGCGCACGATCGAAACCAAGAAGTGCGCTTCTGGGCTGTGGAAGGACTGGCGATGCTGGGCAACCAGGAATCCATTGGCGAGTTGCTGGACCTGTTGGCGTGCGATCCGGCCGCCAAAATCCGCCAGCGGGCAGCGAACGGGCTGTCGCGATCGGGTCTGCTCACAGGAGAGCAGCGGCTGACCGCCGTTCCCGAGTTGCTGAACCTGCTTGATGACGATTCGCTCGACGCGGCGACACAAAACTTGGTTTACGCGACACTGGAAGCCATCACCGGGGCGTCCTTCGGCAAGAACGCCAGCGCCTGGCGCGATTGGTGGGCGCACCACGACACTCGCGAAAAGCATCCCACTCGCCGGCATCCTGGACTTTCCCTGGCATAAAACCTCCCGGGCATAACTTCTGCGTAGGTGGATTCCCTCAGGTTCATCCTGTAGGAACAAAAAATAGTTGACCGTGGAGCGCCTCTCTCGTAAAACTGTTCAAGCCCTGCCGAGCCAGCCTGTTCAAGAAAAAATCATGCAAAAGGATGGGTATGCAGGGACACGAGCGTCGTCATGGACACCGCTTCATCATGAGAGTTCCACTGCGGTTTCATGCGACGAAGGAAGCCGCTCTTCGGGAAGAATCAGTTTCCTCTATGAATATTTCGACGCACGGGGTTTATTTCGCCACGGATCAGAAAATAGACGAGGGCGTCCTGGTACAGTTGCATTTGAAAATGCCGAAAGAGATTGTCGGGGACGACGTGGGGGAATGGAGTTTTACGGGCCGCGTCGCGCACGTAGAACCGTTGAGCCGGCAGAATGGCAAGTCCGGAGTCGGCGTACAGTTCCTGTTCTATGAGGTTCCGCGTCCTTCGCTGAAATAAGCCAGTTACAATTCCCAGCCTTTGCGGCGTTCGGGAGCAACAAGTTTCTGGACGGCCTCCGAGTTTGTGACCTTCAGATTTGCCCGATCCCAAGATAGTTTTTGTCCCGCACGGACAGCGAGGTTGCCGAGAAGGAGCGTCTCGGTGACATTTGCCGAGAATTCGAAGTTTCCGCCTGGCTTGACTTTGCTTCCCTTGCAGGCGTCAAGCCATTCGCGTTCGTTGCCGGGTGAACGAGGAAGAGTTTTCGGCGGCTGCTTGTAGGCGTCCATTTTTGCTTGCGGGATCAGTCTCGGATTTGCGCCATTGAAACCACACAAAATCTTGCCGCGATCTCCGACGAACAAGAGTCCTTCGTTGTCTTCTTCTCCACTGGCTTTCCGGGGCTGGCTTTCTTGCAACTCCTCGGGAGTTGGCGGCCGCAACCCTCCGTCGTACCAGGTGAAATTCACCGCGGGCATGTCGCTCCGTGGGCCGAATTGATAGCGGATGATCGAGGCGAGAGGGTAGGTTTCATCGTAACGGTCGGTGGAGCTGGCTTCGACACTGACGGGTGCTTCCAGCTTCAAGACGCGGAAAATTGTGTCGTAGCTGTAGCAGCCCATGTCCCCCAGCGCGCCGCAGCCAAAATCGGACCAGCCCCGCCAAACGAAGGGTAAATACGCGTGGTGGAATGGGCGCTCGGGAGAGGGCCCCAACCAGAGCTCCCAGTCCAAACCCTCGGGCAGAGGTTGTGTTTCCTTGGGACGTTCAACAGCCTGGGGCCAGAAGGGGCGGCTCGACCAGTTGTGCACTTCGCGCACAGACCCGATGGCTCCGTCCCAGATCCATTCGCAGAGCAAACGCGTGGCTTCTGAAGCTTGATTGCCGACGGCAATTTGCGTGGCCACGCCGGTTTGGCGCGCAATCTCGGCGATCTTTCGTGCCTCATCGATTGTGTGCGTGAGGGGCTTCTGGCAGAAGACGTGTTTCCTTCTTTTCATGGCTGCCGCGGAGACCACGGCGTGGAGATGGTCGGTCGTGCAGACAACGACCGCGTCCACGTCCTTCTGCTTCTCAAGCAATTCGCGGTAATCGCTGTACGCGGAGCAGCCGTTGTATTTGCCGGAAGTTTGCCGAGAAGCGTAATAGGCGTTTACGATCTGCTGACACGGCTCGCGGCCGGCAACGCCGCTTGTGACTTTCATGGAATGCGTCAATTGAATGGGCTGATCGGGGCTCAGCCAGTCCCAGCCGGTGTCCACGCCAAGAAGGTTCCTTACCGATTTGCAGAATTCGTGAATGTCCCATTGCGGATAATCCGCGCTGGCCTTGTTAGCGTCGCACACGGCCACGCCTTGTACGTCGGGTTCTTTCAAGAAGTGAAGCATGACGCGCAGGCCTTGCGCTCCCACGCCGATAAAAGCAATATTGACCTTGTCGCTGGGCGGCACGAAGCCGGGCCCGCCCAAGACGTGGCGAGGCACGAGGGAGAAAGCCATGGCCGCGCCTGCACTTTGCTCCAAGAATCTGCGGCGGCCGACTTTGCTGGCGGGTTTAGTGCTCTTGGCTCGTGTTGTTTGCATGGTGTACCTCGAACAGCGGGGGGAGGATATCACCTCCGAGGGTTTGAGCGGAAGGTGAGACAAAGGGCCTCCGGATTTTCGAGTGCTTTTCCGTTTTCGCCTTTTGTTTCCGTCCGTGATTCCTTGGCGCATGATACCGAAGGGTCCTTTCTCGCGTCCAAGGAAAAGAGGAATCTTCGATTCGTGGCTGGAGTGGAGGTCTTTATGAAACGGCGCGAATTCTTGCATCGGGCGGCTTGCGCGGCGGGTGCTGCCTGGATCCATCCCAAGGGATTTGGGCCCAAGGGATTTGGGCACGGGCCACTGACGATGCCCCCACTCTCAAGAAAGTTCAGCGCTTCCGACGGCGTGACGCTTGGGAGCACCGGTATCCAAACAAGCCGACTGGCGATGGGAACGGGAACGGTCGGCAGCGGGCATCACTCGCACCAGACCGCGCTCGGCATCAAGGGGCTCTCCGACCTGCTTCTCAACGGCTACGAGCACGGCTTGAGATTCTTTGACACGGCGGATTCCTACGGCAGCCATCCCCACGTGGCCGAGGCGCTGAAGCACGTGCCGCGCCACAAAGTCACCATCCTCACCAAGAGCTGGGCGCGCGACGCAGCCACGGCCCGGGCCGATCTCGATCGTTTTCGCCAGGAGCTGGGAACCGACTACATTGATATCTGCCTGATGCATTGCCTCACCGAGGGCGACTGGACGGAGCGCTTCCAGCCGGTGATGGATGTGCTCTCCGAGGCCAAGCAGAAAGGCATCATCCGGGCGCACGGCTGCTCGTGCCACAGTATTGAAGCGCTGCGAGCCGCGGCCAAGTCACCGTGGGTCGAAGTCGATTTGGTGCGCATCAATCCCGTGGGGGCTTATATGGATGCCGCACCGGAAACCGTGGTGAGCGTTTTGCGCGAGATGCGCGCGGCCAAGAAAGCCATCATTGGGATGAAGGTTCTTGGGCAGGGGGAATTGCGCAACCGCCAGGACGAGGCGCTGCGGTATGCACTTTCGCTGGACCTGCTGGACGCCTTCACGATTGGGGCGGAGTCGAAATTCGAGCAGGAAGACTTGATTCGCCGCATCGCTGCCGCCTAATTAGATCTTCCATAATCATCACACCTGGACGTTGTGTATTTTGAGGTTGCGATTTCGCTAGCCGCGGAGCACGGATTCAGGATAGAATCCGTCATCTCAGGAATCGCCCACGCGATGCCACAATCGCGACGCGCTGGTTGCGCCGGGGCAGCGCCAAGGAAGTGAAGATGTTTGTCCCGCGAATTGCCCAAATTCAGTAATCCGCTCCCGCGGATTTGATTTTCCCGGTTCTCTTCCAATTCATTCTGCAACCGCGTTTGCGCCGTGGATCTTTGATGCGCGCTTACGCAGAGAGCTAAGGGTTTCTATGCCAGCCGAGCAAGTCACCGTTACCGTGCCGCCACCGCCTATTTGGAGTTCCATTCGGGAAGCACTTCGCGGCTCGCATCAGGACTTCACCAAGGGGAGCCTGAACCGCGCGATTCTACTGCTTGCCATCCCGATGATTCTTGAGATGGTGCTCGAGTCCCTGTTTGCCGTCGTTGATGTTTTCTGGGTCGGCCGCCTCGGCGCGGACGCTATTGCCACTGTGGGCCTTACGGAGTCGATGCTCAGTTTGGTGATGGCCATAGGGTTCGGCCTGAGTCTTTCCACCACCGCCATGGTCGCGCGCCGCATCGGCGAAAAAGATCCTGCGGGTGCGGCGGTCGCCGGCGTTCAGGCCATCGTCATAGGCGTGGTGTTTTCGGCCATGGTTGGCCTGCCTTGCCTTTTTTATGCACCCAATCTGCTCCGCTTGATGGGTGCGTCGCCGCAGATCGTCGCTACAGGCTCCGGTTATGCGCGCATCGCGCTCGGCGGCGGTGGCGTTATCATGATGCTCTTTCTCAACAACGCTATCTTTCGCGGGGCCGGCGACGCGGCCATCGCCATGCGCCTGTTGTGGGTCTCGAACATCATCAATCTCATCCTCGATCCTTGCCTCATTTTCGGCTGGGGGCCATTTCCTAAGCTCGGCGTCACCGGCGCGGCCCTCGCTACTTTCACGGGCCGCAGCATCGGCGTGCTCTATCAGTTCTACCGCCTGCTCCGCGGTTCGGAGCGCATCCGCATTTTGCGCAGTCAACTCCGCGTCAACCTGGGAGTTCTCTTGCGCTTGTTGCGCGTTTCGCTGACTGGCATTCTGCAATTCCTCATCGCGCACACCAGCTGGATCGGCCTCGTACGCATCGTTAGCGTTTTCGGCTCGGATGCTTTGGCCGGCTATACCATTGCCATCCGCATACTTATTTTCATCCTCTTGCCGAGTTGGGGTTTGAGCAACGCCGCCGCCACACTCGTTGGGCAGAATCTTGGTGCGAAGCAGCCCGAGCGCGCGCAAATATCGGTTTGGCGCACGGGCTTCTACAACATGCTGTTTCTCGGTATCATTGGCGTGATCTTTCTTGTTTTCGCCACTCCGGTCGTTCGTCTCTTCACGAACGATCCCGCGGTCGTGCCCTTGGCGGCCACCTGCCTGCGCATTTTGAGTTACGGCAACATCGCCTACGCGTATGGCATGGTGATGCTCCAGGCCTTCAACGGCGCGGGCGATACGGTTACGCCGACTTGGGTCCATTTTTTCGGCTTCTGGTTGCTCGAAATTCCGCTAGCATACTTTCTAGCCATCCCCGCGCACGTCGGCGCGAACGGTGTGTACATCTCCATCGTCGTCGCCGAAGCAGCGATTGCCACGGCTGGAGTTCTCCTTTTCCGGCGCGGCCGCTGGAAGGGCCAGCAAATCTAGGCAAAGCTTAGCCGACGTGGCGAACCAGGCGTATAATCGCGGCGACAAGGAGGTGCGGCATGGCCAAAACCAAGCAGTTCACGATCTCCATCGATAACCAGCCCGGCACAGTTGCACGCATCGCGAAGACACTCGGGGATTCGAAGGTGAATATTCTGGCGCTATTGGGAACGGCGCAGGGGACGGCTGGCACGATTCAGCTCGTCGCCGAGGACGCCAAGAAGGCCAAGAAAGCGCTGGATGCCGCCCGCATTGCGTATCAGGAAACACCTGCGGAGCAATACGAGCTGGCCAACAAGGCGGGCGCACTGGCGCAATGCCTGAACCGGCTTGCCGCCAAGGGAGTGAATCTCAATTCGATTCACGCCACGGCCGCCAAAGGTGGGAAGAAGGCGGTTGTCGTTTATACCCTGGAAGCGACCACGAAAACCGCAACGGCAACGGCGTAAACCAAGGCTACTCTTCAGGAATTGAAGCATCGGCCTTCGACTGTCGAAGGCGTCTGAAGTCTAGGTGTGCCAGGCTCATCGCTTGAGGCTTTACTGCGTACGGGCCCTGTCAGCCACATTGTGGTAATTCAGACACGCCCAGTGGAACTCTGCTCAAAGTCTGCTACGCCTTTGTCTTTTTGTAAGGCGTTTTATATCAATAAGTTATGGGATTTATGCAATCGCCATGACCAGCGGCATTTGGAGTGCCTTGCATCGATAGCAGGGTTTATAATTTCAGATAGAGGATCGGCTAAACGGAAAGGAGGTTGAGGCCATGTCGGTCAAGAAGTTCTTCCAGAAACTAGTCCGCTATGTGCTTTGCGTTGCCGCGGGCATGCTGGCCTTTGCCGCCTGCGGGTACACCGACTACCGCCTCTGGCCTCTGGACCTGCCGGCCTCGGCGCATCCGAGGGTTCCGGTGGCCGCCATCCAAGATAAGCGGCTGGTCATTCCTTTTTCGCCTGGCGTTCCCGCTGCGGAGATTGCCACGTTCAACGATCAGCTGGAAGCTTTTCTACGTTTTGAGTATCTGCGCGGACGCGAAGCGCGTGCGGGGCACGACACTTCGCATATGCTTTTGACGGCGGTGAACACGCCCAAAGGACCGCGCTATAAGATCTTCGTGGTTACCGAAAACGATCTGCTTACCGCAGTGCCGCAGGTGGCGAGCCTGGAAGGCCGCAACCTCATCTCGCATTATGAGTTCTACACCTGGTTGCAAAAGGATTATCCCTACTATCAACAGCAGAGCCATATGTTCGACGTCGCTTACGACGTGCCGACGGAGCAGAAACTCGAAACGATTAGCTCCTCCAAGCTGCTTCCGGCACTGGCCCAATTCCTCATCTTCAAATCCCAAACCGACAATCGCGTGATCGACGGCACCGACTCGGCGCCACGCCCGTTGACGAGAGAACAGGCCACGCAACTTGCCACCGACATTCTCGATGTCGCGCACTTCTACGACCTGCCGCTCGATTACTTCATGGGCGTGGGCGCGATGGAAAACGACTACATGGACGTGAACGGGGATCTGACGCACGCGGTGTGGAAGAAGCGCGCGCAGCGGGGAGACATCGTTCTGCGCCGCACGCGGAAACGCGTCATGGTCAGCAACTACGCCATCGGCACCTGGCAAATTACGCGCGAAACGCTGCGCGCGGCGCACCAGCTTTATCTGCGGGACAAGCGCGACTACAGCCAGCTGCCTGCGCGCCTGCGCCCGCCCCGTGAGTTGGACCTGAACTCCGTCAATGATGCCGAGCTCACGACGTATGCCGGCTTGCTGTTGCGCGATTTGCTCGACCATTTTGGGGGCGACGTGGAAAAAGCTATCGGCGCCTATAATGGCGGCGTTCGCTCCCCTAATCCGGACTACGCTTCCGGGGTCAAGACGGTCGCGGATTATGCGCGGCGCATCCTCGAGCATGCTTCGGCACAGGATGAACCGAACACAAACGCCAAGAACGCCGACAAGTCTCAACCTTCGGCCGCTTGCACGTCACCTGCACCCAGCGGCTCAGCCAACGCTAGTAACTGCTTGACGCCCGGTACGCCCAACTTGCCTGCCGCCAATGCTGTGCCAAATGTAGCGCCACAGCCAAAACCTCCGTATCGCCGCGACGACGACTAATACGACACGCAAAAGCAAGTTCTGCGTGGATGCGTTGTGTGGAGTTGAAGAGCCGCTTTAGTGGTCGTGGGACTTGCCAGCCATTTCGTGTATGTGAACTATCTTACGCCGCAGCGCCGGCATCTTGGAATCGTCGGTTGGGACGAAATAGCCTACGGCGATGCCCATTGCGCCGTTATGAAGTAGCTTTCCGGTGGGATTGTCGTAGGTGGCAGAAGTCTTCAGAACGTCGCCTGCGGAAAACGTGAAGCCGCCTTCCTGGACAAACAATTTCACGGGCACGGATTCGAGCTGACCCTTCTCGTTGACTTGAGCGTCGAGCGTCGCCACGGTTTCCTTGCGCGAAATATCTTGCAGGACGATTTGCCTGCCGTAGTCATGCAAATGCCCGCCGACGCCGAGCAGCACGCCGTCGTATTTCACGGTCACGGTTCCAGATTTCTCGCTCTTGCCCGCAGGCACGTCGTAACTGGAGTTTCCGCAGGCCTTCACGTCCATCCATGCAGGGTAGACATTCTTTCGTGGCGGAGTGTTTTCCGCAGCGCCCTGATAGGGAATCACAACTTCCAGATAAGCTTTGTCGTAGGAGGTGGCCGTCGGGTTATAGACCATCGTTTCGATACGGATTTGGTCGTCCTTCTGCACGCGATAGCCATAGCCGGGCACTTCGGCCCAGTCGGTCATCTCGCTGCCTGCGCCGAAAATGTGCTCTTCCTTGTTAGGGCAGAGAAAGTCCGAGCGGTTTTCGTTCCAGAATGCGGTGTGATGTAGGACGGCTCCGGGAACTGGGTTGCCAGTGGCATCCACCAGTCTTGGGTGGTACGCCAGGAGCCAGCCGTCGAAGGAGACTTGCCACACCTGGTCCGCAGGCTGCGGCATTTGCATATGGCCGGTGTGCGGGGGGAGATTCATCGGGCCGACGCGGAGCGTGACGGTATGTGCGGCCGCGTCCACTTTTGCGTCAAGCGTTACGCCCTTGGCGACCGCGTGGTGCATGCCTTCCTGCATGAAGCCGCCATGATGCTGGTGTTGCATGCCTTCCATGCCAGATTTCGGCTCAGCCGGCTTTTCTTGTGCGCAGGCAACGCCTGCCGCCAGCAAGCTCATTGCCAAGAACGCGAATGAGAATTTGAAATTCCTCATGGTTGTACTCCAGACGGTGCGTGATCCTGCGCCAACCCCTCTCCATGATAGCGCCGAGGATGTCTCCACGTCTTGCAGGGGCTGCCACTTCGGCTGGAGTGGAATTCTTTGGGAAAAAGGCTACAATCTCGGCGCATGAGAACGCTTCGCTGCCTCGCTTTGCCCCTTTTACCGTTCGCATTAGCCCTGCTTTTGACGGCATACCTGGTGCACGCGCAAAAACCTGCAACCGCGGACCTGCTGGTTCTGAATAACGTGACGGTGGTGGACGTTCGAACGGGCACGCTACAAGCTGACCAAACAGTGATCCTGGAACGCAATCGCCTTTTGTCCGTGGGGCCGAGCAAATCCGCAAAATACCCGCGCAACGCGGATAGCGTGAATTGCAAGGGAGGGTACTTGATTCCAGGCTTGTGGGACATGCACGTGCATCTGGTGTTCGGCGACTGGTTCCCCGATGCTAAGGACATTTCGCTGCCGCTCTTTATCGCCAGCGGCGTGACCAGCGTGCGGGACATGGGTAGCGATCTCGACGTCGTGCAAGATTGGCGCAACGAAATTGAGGCTGGACGGATGATTGGTCCACGGATCCTTACTTCCGGCCCGATGCTGGATGGGCCGAAGCCGCGCTTCCCGAGTTCGATCGCGATTGCCACTCCTGAAGATGCACGCCACGCGGTGAATCACTTGAAGGATCGTGGAGCTGATTTCATCAAGCTGCAATCGCTGATTCCACGGGATGCGGTGCTGGCGATTGCCGATGAGGCGAAGAAACAAGACATTGCGTTCGAAGGACACGTGCCAGATGCGATGCGCGCCAGCGAGATGTCCGAAGCCGGGATGAAGAGCTTCGAACACCTGATCGGAATCTTTGAGGGGAGTTCACCTGCGGAAGACCATTTTTTGAAAGGAAACAAAACTGAAGGGCGGTTTCTGGCGACCTATGATGAGGCGCGCGCGGCTTCCTTGGCCGCTTTGCTGGCGAAGAACCATACGTGGCAATGCCCCACGCTGGTGTGGGAGCGCGGAGGAAATCTTCTGGACGTGAGTGATTTTAGCGCAGACACGCGAGTGAAATATGTACCAGGGCCGTGGAAGAACAAAACGTGGAAACGGTTTAAAGAGGAAATCACGCAAGGATACGGCGCGGATGATATCGCCACGCGCAAGAAATTTGTCGACAAAGAGCTGGAAGTCGTGCGCATGCTGCACAAAGCGGGAGTGCCTTTCCTTGCAGGAACGGACACGCCCGCGGGCGTTCATATTTTTCCCGGCTACAGTTTGCACGAAGAGCTGCAGCGATTCGTCGCAGCCGGGTTCACGCCGCTCGAAGCGCTGCAAACTGCCACGCTCAATCCCGCGCGCTTCTTTGGAATGGAGGGGCAGCTTGGCACGATCGAGGAAGGAAAGATTGCGGATATGGTGCTGCTCAGCGCGAATCCTCTTGAGAATATTGCCAACACGCAGAAAATTGCGGGTGTGTTCGTAAACGGCCGATATTTTTACCACGCCGAAACCGAGAAGATGCTTGCTGGCGTGGAGGCTGCAGCCCGCCGGCATCCGTGATTATTCTCATCGGCTCTCGAAGAACCGCCAATCCGATCAGTGAACGGATCCGACGAAAACGCCGAACGGCGCAATGGTAAATTGCGCCAAGGGCATTGAATCCTGCTCGGGTAGCGGAGCTGCAAGCAAAGTTCTCGCGGAACTTCCTTTGAAGCCAAGCGAGGCGAGGTCCAGTTTCACCGTTCGCGGCTCGCCACTCATATTGAGCACAACGAGAATTGAGTCGCCGCTGCCGGGATTCTTGCACAAGTAGGCGAGAACATAGGGATCATCGCGGTCCAGAGACACATAGCTTCCGTTCCGCAAGCCAGGCTCGCTCTGGCGCATGGCGAGCAAACGTTTGTAGAAAGAAAGAATCGAATTGGGGTCGCCGGATTCAACTTTGACATTGTATTCCGCGGCGCTGGGCGGGATCGGAAGCCAGGTGTGGTCCGCGGTACTGAATCCTGAGCCTTTCGAATTGTCCCACTGCATGGGTGTGCGCTCGCCATCGCGGCCCTTCTCTTCCGGCCAGCCGATCTTCCCGATGGGATCCTGGACATCCTCCTTGCGCGTGGGCGGCGTGGTTCTCATGCCAATCTCTTCGCCGTAATACATGAGCGGTGTCTGGCGCGTGGTGAGGAGGAGAGCAGCCATCAGCTTGGCGATCTGGTCATTGTGAACGCCGTCTCCATAGCGGTCCCATTGTCGCGGCTGATCGTGGTTGCTGAAAAAGAACTCGGGCTGGCCGTGTGCGGCGTTGTGGTCCGCTTCATCCAGCAACCGGCGGAACTCTGGCGCGGAGAGCTTGTTCACGTCGGCGATCTGAAAGTCCATGGGCAACTGGACTTCATCGTTTTTCGTGCCGTACATTTTCGTGAGCTCTTTGATGTTCGGCTCATCGGCTTCGCTGATCAGCACGGGGTTTCCGGGATAGGCATCGACGACGCGCCGCATTTCGCGCAGCACTTCGTGAATTTCGGGCAAATTGTCCGTGTATTTGTGCTGGATGTTTGGGTCACCGTAAGCATTCTTGCCGGGCAGAATCGGATCGTCGTGCAGGTTCGGATCTTCGAACAAGCGGGAGACGGCGTCGAGGCGGAAGCCAGCCGCACCGCGATCCAGCCAGAAGCGCATGGCGTCGTACATGGCCTTACGCACTTGCGGATTGCGCCAGTTCAGATCGGGTTGCTCGGTGTAAAAATGATGGTAGTAGTATTGGTTCGTCGCCGGATCCAATTGCCAGGCAGAGTGGCCAAACCACGACTGCCAATTGTTGGGAGGCTCGCCGGGGCCTTTACCGTCGCGCCAGATGTACCAGTCGCGCTTCGGATTGGTACGCGAGGAACGCGACTCTTTGAACCAAGAACACTGATCTGAGGTGTGATTGGGAACCAGATCCATGATCACCCGGACGTTTCTTTTCTTCGCCTCCGCCAGCAGGTGATCGAAATCCGCCAGCGTGCCGTAAAGAGGATCAAGCGCGGTGTAGTCGGCGACATCGTAGCCAAAATCCACTAAAGGCGAGGGATACATCGGGGTAATCCAAATGGCGCTAATGCCCAGGTCTTTCAAATAGTCCAACCGCGATGTAATGCCATTGATGTCGCCGACGCCATCGCCGTTCGAATCCTGGAAGCTACGGGGGTAGATTTCATAGATCACAGCGTGTTTCCACCACGGGTCGTGCGCGGTCTCGCTGGTTTGCTTGTGCGCAGCTATTGGTGGAGCAGTTTGCTGCGCTCTGGCTGGAATCGCAAAAAGGCCAAGGCCAAGTGTTAGAGCGAGACGGGAAAACTTAGCGAGCTTCGACACGGCTTCTCTCCTGGAATGCTTCTAATTCGGGTCTTTGGCCTATGGCTTTGCTTCCGTACGGTTCTGCAACTGTTCCGACAATTTGAGTTCGCGTTCGGCGTCTTCAGTCCGGCCCAATTCCCGGTAAGCCAATCCGAGCAAATGATGAGGAATGGGATTATTCGGATCCATGGCCAGCGCGCGCTGTAAGGCGCGCACGGCCAGCGCGAATTCCCCCTTTTTCTCGAGCACCTTTCCCATCAGGATGTACGGGCCCGTGGATGTGGCATCGAGCCAAATCGAGCGCTGCAGCAGCTTTTCCGCATCCTCGTATTTCTGTGCACGCGTGTAGGCGTCCGCCAGCTTGTAATACACCGCGGCGTCGCCGGGATTCAGCTCCAATTCTTTTTGGAACTGCTCAGTGGCTTCGGGGATGCGCGACTTAAAGAGGTAAATCTCGCCGAGCAAGGAATGCACCAGCGGAAGTTTGGGATCCAACTCCACCGCTTTCTTCGCGTATTCTTCGGCAACCACGTCAAAGTCGAAGCGCAACATCATGCGAGCGGTGAAGAGGTGGCTGGCCGCAGAATCGGAGGGAACAGCAAACATTTTGGCGAACGCTTTGCGCGAATTGGGATAGTCTTTGGTTTGCATGTAGCAAATGCCAAGAATGTAGGAAGCATCGACATTCGCGCTGGGATACCAAGTTTGGACTTTTTCGAGTGGCGCGATGGCTTCTGAGGGCCGCCCTGCGAGGTAATAAGACAAACCCATCAACTGAATGGCTTCGCTATCGCCCGGCTCCTCTTCCAGGGCTCTCTTGAAACTTGCAACGGCCTTCAGATAATCGCCCTTCTTGTAATAGACGATCCCCAACTCATGTGAGAGCCTCTCCAGATTCGGCTGTTTGGCAGCTAGCGCTTCCAACTGCCCAATCGCCTCGTCAAACTTCCCTTGCTGCGACAAGCGCCGTGCTTCAGTAAACGCCGGATCCGCTGAACTATTCGGCATTTGCTTGGCTGACTCTGGTGACTGAGCCATTTCTTCGTACGAAGGTTTGTGCGGCAGAGCTGTACCGAAAACGGGAAGAAAACCACTCAGGAGAGCGCAACTCGCTGCAAGCCCCAGCTTCCGTTTCCGCGGTATGGAATTCTCCACCAAAAGTAATTTCTCCAGTTACGGGTGCTTCGAATCCCGGCTGATCTGCTCAAGGTTCTCGCGCGCCAACTTGTGATTGGGATCAATCTGCAAGGCGCGTTGAAGATGAACCTTTGCTTCCGCGAGATTGCCGGTTTCGGCCAGCGCGCCGCCCAAATTCGCCTCTGCATTGGCGTCGTCCGGACGCAGGCGGACGGCTGCGCGATAATGTTCAATCGCGTCAACGAATTTGTCCTGAGAAGCAAGAGCATTTGCCAAATTGTAGTGCGCGTCGAAATTGTCTGGCTGTGTCTTGAGTGCCGCGGAAAAATACGGAATGGCCTCGCCGAATCGGCCCACGGCTAAGAGAGACGCGCCAAGCGCATTGTTCGCCGTGGCATCCTGAGGGTGAAGGCGGACTGCCTGTTCGAAGTGTTGGATCGCGTCGGCTTGCTTGCCGCGGGCCATGAGCATAGCCGCAAGGTTGTACTGCGCTTCGAAGTCCCCAGGATTCTTCTCGACGTCGTGCCGCGCCATGGCTTCCTGCAGCTGCATGCGCGGATCGAAGGCGGTATCAGAAGAAGTGTGCGGAAGAACCTGAAGCCATAGATGGGCCATTTCGTCGCTCGAGCGGTTTCCGGCCACGACGCGGCGCGGAGGATCATTTGGATTGGCAACATTTTCGCTGGAGTTGTCGTAGATGTAGCGCATGGAAATCGCGGTGCCCTTTGGCAACGCCAGTGGAACTGCGTAGCGATAAACAGCCTGCCAGTTCAAATTCCATTGGGGAATGTGAATAAGTGTTTTTGTGGAGCCGTCGGGCAAGGTCGCGAGGGCTTGCAAATCCTTGCCGAGATAGTGCGCGTGAGGATAGATGGCGAGCAGATCCACATCGACCGGAAGCGTGAATTGGTCCGTGACGACGAAATGCTTCTCACCGGGAGGGATGTCGAGCTGACGGTCGTTTTCCAATTGGAGCAGCAGAGGGAAGAGCGTTGCCGGCTTGTCGGTGAAGTACAGCCCTAGACTTGGCTGAATCTTCTCCTGTTTGCCAGAGGGCTGCAAGTGGATGTTCAGGACCAAATCGGTATCTTTGTCCAGGCGCAGAGCCATACCGTCGGGCTCGGGTTTAGGCACGGTGCCCGGCTTCCAGAAAAGGAAGTGGCTATCGGGATCAAAGGATTCAGATTCGATTTTGAGCTCCATGCCGGAGAAACCGGCGCCCGGCTCTTTTTCCTGGCGGCGCGCAGACTCACCGCGGTCCACAAGAATGTTCGCGTGATGAACCACGCGTTTGTCGCCGGGCCGGATCTCGATGGCTTTCAGCCAGCGCGTGCGGTCAACCGGAGTCCGAAAAATGAAATTCCAGTACATATCGGAGCCAGTGGCGGGAAGCGTGTACGGTTTTTCCGCTTCGATAATTTTGTCCGGCTGGCCCAACTGCCAACCGGGGACGAATCGTGGGGCGCGAGGAAGATCGGCGGCAGCGCCCTCGACCGCTCCCTGCTCGACCCACTTTTGAATGACGGCTATCTGTTCGTCTGACAGACGGAGTTCGTCTGCAAATTTGGACTCCTGCGGCTCCGGCAGCCAGGGGGGCATGAAGCGAGTCGACGTTACCGCAGCGATTAGGCGGGCGCGCGCCTTGGCGTCTGCATAGGTGAGAAGCGGGAACGGACCTGCTTCGCCGGGGCGGTGGCACGGGGCACAGTATTGAAAGAACATCGGAGCGATATCCCGATTAAAAGTCACCTGTTGTGCAGTCGGCCTGGGACGACGCACAGCAGGGCCCTCGTGCTTCGCAAAAGCTGCCGCGGTTAGGGAGCTCAATGCAAGCGAGCACGCAACAATAGTTCGGACTGAGCAGGTCATTGGACGTTCGTGATGAAACACCCGACCCCTGGCTGATTCGGTGGCGCGGCCTTACCGGAGAGAGCGGCTTGGATGGCGTCGTCGAGTTCGTGGGTCGTGGCTGCGGGGCGGGCATGGCCGAAATCCTGGTACAGGTTATCGATGCGGCCGTGATACAGCAGTTGGCGCTTGGCGTCGAAAACAGCCGCCTCAGGGGTCACCTGGGCTTGGGCTTGAGCAACAAGCACGTGCTGGGGGTCGCGCAGGGCGGGAAGCTTGTAGCCATAATCCCGCTCGTGTTGGCGAATTTTCTCAGGAGATGCTGTTTCGCTGGGATAGACTAGCGAGAAACTTACTTTGTCGCCGTATTGTGAACTAATTCGCTGGATCAACGGCGCGTAGCGGTTGGAGATGGGGCAGTCTGTCCGCACGAAGACGAACACCACAGGCTTCCCCGAAGACGCCTGAAAAGGGTCTGCCGGCGTACCGTCAAGATGCAGGGCCGTCTTTTGGGCCGCTGGAGAAGCGGGCCATATCAAAAGGAAAAACGCCATTGCGACGAGAGGAAAGAAGGGTGCTCTCGGTTGTGCGGTAAAGGTAGAGCGACGCATGAATGGTTCCCTGGAAGCGTACTAGCCAAAAAATTCTACTTCCTCATGAGCGCCCTGTCCATTTGCCAAGTCGATTGCTCGGGCCTTCTGAACACGCTCAGAAAAAAACGGGGAGCCGGTCAGGGCTCCCCGTCGGGGTGGTAGGGGTGTCCTCGTCCTTGTTAGAAATTGACCTTCAGTCCGAACTGCAGTCGGCGCATCGTCGAGCCGAAAGCAAGGCCCGTGATGTTGCCGGCGCTGCTGCAATCGACGCAGCTATTTGGGCGATCAAAGTTAACGTGGTTGAAGACGTTGTAAGCGTTAAATTGGAACTGCGTCTTAAACCTTTCAGTGACGCTAAAGGTCTTGAACACGGAGAAGTCCGTGTTGAAGAATTTCGGTCCGCGGAAAGTGTTGCGTCCGACGTCTCCGAACGTCTCCACGGCAGGCTGGGCCCATGAACCGCGAGTGCAACCTGGAGCGTTGAGCGCCTGCGTAGGTACAGGTAGGCCCGTTACAGGGTCAATCTTAAGGGCGCAATTGGGGTCGTTGGTTCCCGCGGGGGCAGGCGTAAACCAGTAGCCGGGCGTCTCCGGGTTTCCTGAGCGAGGGCCATTCTTCACGGATCCGACGATATCAGCTCTGCAAGGACCTGTATCGTTCGACGGGCTGCAAGAGTCTGGGTGTGGAGCGAACGGCAGGCCGCTGCCGATGACGGTAGCGCTGTTGATAGACCAGCCCCCGATCAAGAGATCGGCTGCGCGCCCTAAGTCGCTTGCCCACCGCTTGCCATGGCCAAACGGGAGATCGTAAACCTGTGTGAGGATAAGCAGGTGGTTACGATAGTCGTCATTCGGGCCATAGGCAACTCTGCGGTCGATGTTGTAGTAGCTTCCGTCGTAGTTCGTGGAGTGTTGGAACGTGTAACTGCCCTGGAAGGACAAACCACCCGCGAAACGCTTCTCGACGGTGGCCTGCAGGGAGTTGTAATGATTATCTGCATCGTTTCCGAAATAATCGATGCCCTGGGTCCATCCGTACAAGTTGTAGAAAGGTCGACGGTTGTTCTTCGGTACTCCAGCCGCAAAGCCAACTACCGTGGGCTCATTGGCCCCGTATGCTGGGCCACCACCGGCAAACTGGTGAGTTCCCTTGTTGCCTACATAGGCAAGGGTTGCGGAGAGTGTCGAAGTAACTTGCCGCTGCACTGTGACGTTCCACTGGTCGACGGTAGGCAGCCGGTTGTTGAAGGGCCGCGCGCGCGAGAAGACGTTGTCGGGTACAAGCGGACGGCCATTAACTCCGACGCACTGTGGTTTATCGGGAGTAAAGACACCACCGACCACACCGCTCGGGTCGGTGATCGCGTTACAGTTGCTGGTGGCCAGCGTGCCCCCGAGCTTGGTTGCGGGATCGAATGTTGGCGGACCTTGAGCGAGATTGAACACAAATCCGCCGGTGTTGGAATTGAGTTGCTGAGCTCCGAGGACCGGCAGATTTTGCGTGATTGCGTGGCCGAAGATAGAGCCAAACACACCGATGTCATAGCTTCGCCCGTAGCCGAGCCGGACCACAGTTTTGGAATTCGCTTGATACGCAATCCCAAGCCGGGGAGCGAAATGCTTGAAGCTCGTGCTCGTGTTCCCTCTCAGATCTACACCGTTCTGGCCCGCAACGCGCATTTCGCCGGTGGCCAGGTCAACCCAGCCGCCTCCGCCCGTTCGGGCTGCCGATTCCGGCCTGTAGATTTCCCACCGCAACCCAAGATTGACGGTTAGTTTCGGCGTCCAGTGGATCGTGTCCTGACCGTAGAAAAACAGCCGGGGCTGCGTCTCGTATGCATTGAGAGATTGGCTCGCGTAACGCTCGAAGTGGCTGGGCAAACCAAGCAAAAATCCAGCCAAGCCAGCCCCGCCATCAGCAGTACCAGCTATTGCCCCCTGGGCAGCGTCATTGTTGAAATCGAACTGGCCGGCGCGGTGAGAATCGCTGGGCACGCGCAGGTTATACGCATAGCGGACGTCTGCACCGAATTTAATGCTGTGCTTGCCGCGCATGTTCGTCCAATTATTCACAAACTGGTATTGATGTTCTTGCTCGATGAGGGGGCAGTTGCACTGGTTCACGTGCAAGGAGTAGCCAAAAAGGAACTCAGAAGCTCCGGGCTGTTGGATGGTGAACGCCGGCATAGCCGAGGTAACCGCGTCCAAGTTAACACCTGGTATGCCAGCGTCTGTGGCGGGTGTTGTGCCAAAGCCCCCGGGGCTCACATTCACCCGGTAGCGCATGTAGCCGAAGCGGACATCCGTCAAGAGTGTCGGGCTTAACGTGTAGTCAAAACCTGTGGCGATGCTCTGGTTGCGGACCGACGAGTTCCCGGCGAAGTCGCCGACGGAGGGATCGCTTGGCAGCGCGTGGCCGCCGATATCGACGCCGAAAAGGCCTGGGCCAGAACGCTTGAACTGCTGAAAGCTGTAACGCCCAAAGACGTTTACTTTGCTCGTGGCGACAAAATCCGAGCGGATATCGAAGCCATTGGAATCGAGGGTGTTGTTGCCGGAGCTGAAAAAATTATCACCCAGCGGCGTGGACGGCGTAGCGTTAGGCAGGGGAATCAGAGCTAACAGAGCCTGCGCCTGGGCAGACAAACGATTTGCCGGTATCACGTTGCCTGGGAACTGAGCTCTGTTCGCGGGTGCGACGTTGCAAGCTGCCGTAAAGCCCGTTACTTTGTCCGTGCAGGGATCGTAGATGTTTTTGCCCAAATCGCTAAGGTTGGCTCCGGTACCGGCGCTGACACTACCTCTTTCGAGGGCGGTGGGCACACGGTCTGAGGACGTGCCGCCAACGTGGCTGCGCTGACCCTGGTAATCACCAAAAGCAAAGAGCTTGTTCTTCTTAATGGGCCCACCAACAGTACCTCCGAACTGATTCCAGTTACCACTGGGCACGCCACCCTTTGCTGGCGCCTGTGTAAACGGATTGCGGGCGAAATTGGAATTGGAGCGCTCAAAATCGAACGCCGATCCGTGGATCTCGTTGGTGCCTGATTTAGTCTGCGTCGTCACGATAGCGCCGATTGCCTTTCCAAATTCCGCATCGTAATCCTGATGAATAATCTTCGTTTCGGCGATGGCATCGAGATTCGGATTGACAACGATGATTCCAAGGATCGGATCTTGGTTGTCTGTGCCATCGAGTTCAAACGCTGTACCGGCAAAGTGCTGCCCATTCGTTTCAATTTGCTGCGAACCTTGTGGGTTTTCGCTCGCGGCGTGACCCCAGTTGAGACGCTGTGCCCCAGGCGAAAGCAACTGCAATGTCGTAAAGTTTCTGTTATAGATGGGGAGGTCTTCCACGGTTCGAGACGAGAAGACCGTTGCGACGTCAGCCTTTTCGGTCTGAAGCTGAGGAACCTCGCCCGTGACCTCGACCGTTTGCGTGACCGCGCCCACCTGTAACTGAGCATCGACGCGAACAACGCTGTCCACATCGACGCGAGCACTGGCTACGTCATGCGCCTTGAATCCTGCCGCTTCGATATGAACCTTGTAGTTGTCTGGAATCAAGTGTGTCACAGAGTAACTTCCGCTCTCGTTCGTGACCGCTTCTTCTGTCGTACCCTTTGAGAGGTTGGTTACAGTGACCTTCGCACCCGCCACTGCATTCCCTTGGGGGTCTGTCACCGTCCCAACTATGCCCCCGTAGACAGCCTGGCCCGACGCCGTGCTGGTGCACAACAAAAACGCCAAGCAACCCGCTACCAAAATCCACCCCAAACTAACTTGCCTTTTCATTGCACCCCTCCTGAACACTCTGCATTCTCCTGAATCGCTTGAAACTTGAAATTGAATGCAATTGCTTGCCTCAGAGCAGCTCATTCACCGCACAGGCCCGTTTCAATGCGTAGCACAAAAGCAAAACTGCCGCCGCAGTTGTGATTGGCACACCCAGAGCGTTTTAAAATGAAAATGGTTTAAACGGCAATCTGTCGAACCGATAGGCTCGCAGCGAATAGCCCCCAAACTCCTCGAACTGCACCTTTTCGTCAGGTCTCAAATACCGCGACCATGTCCTCTGCTGAGCAAAGGAGACACTACACGCGGGCAGCCAAACTTGGGCCGACGAGCAATTGTGATGGCTTCTATCAGGTTTTTGAGTAACTAGTCTAGTGTCTTGGGGTCTGATACGGTTACCTGGCGTAAGTTGCCGGATTTCAATGAAGTGCGAACCTGGTTACCAATGGTGTTACAATGTCGGGCCAAGGTGGGAGAGTGGCGGACAGGGCTTATTTCCGGGGGCAGGTCGACAAACTCCTTAACAGTCATGCCTTGCATGGCTCTGAATCCCTATGCAAACTGCTGCGGTATTTGGCGGATCACGCTTTGGACCACCCCGGTGCTTCCCCCAAGGAATATCAAATTGCGACGGAGGTATTTGGGCGTCCGAGCGATTTCGATCCCCATTTGGACTCCACCGTTCGCGTTCAAGCGGGACGCCTTCGGGGCAAGCTGGCCGAATACTATGCGTCGGAAGGCGCCGACGACCAGATTGCCGTCGACTTCCCCCGGGGCACGTATGCTCTCACTTTTCACGAACGTCCCGCGAGTACCGCTCGTAACCACGTGGGCGCATCACACGAGTCTTCGCTCGAGCCGATCGGCGCAAGCCAAACTAGCCGCAGGTGGTACGCGGGGGTTCTCCTGGTGGCGGCTGCCCTGTCCGCTGTCGTGGCCGTCGCTACGGACCGCTTCCTGACGCGAAAAACCGCGGAAGCCCGGCTGAGTAGCGACACCCCCGATTTGCCGCTGGCCTTTCACGTTTTCTGGAAGGGGTTTCTCACCGGCCCGCAGGAGCCCTGGGTTATCTTCAGTAACGCCGCTTTCGTGGGCCGGCCATACGTGGGCATGCGCTATTACAATCGCGCCAAGGATTCCGGCGCGGCGATCCTGGATCATTACACGGGGGTCGGCGAAGTGCTGGCCGTGCACGCCCTCGATAGTGTTTTCGGAGAGCTTCATCAGCAAATTCGCGTCAAGCGCGGTAGCTTGTTTTCCCTGGACGATGCCAAGAACAACGACCTCATTTTCATTGGGTCTCCTTCGGAAAACTTGACCCTCTTGGAGCTGCCAAATACCCAGGAATTCATCTTCAAACAGATCACTTCGGGCAGGCGCATGGGCACTATGGAAATCATCAACTCTCATCCGGAATCGGGAGAACCGAAAGAGTTTCTTCCTACTCAGCCTGACGAAACGCTGACGGAAGACTATTCGATCATAGCCCTAAAACGAGGATTGAACCCTGCACATTCGGAATTGATTCTGGCAGGCGCCACAACCATCGGTACGCAAGCCGCTGTCGAGTATGTTTGCCAGCAAGCCTCGCTCGAAGAATTGTTGCTCCGGCTGTCCGTCTCCGACTCCGGCGAATTGAAGCCCTTCGAAGCGGTCATCCATGTGAAAGTAGCTCGCGGTGTGCCGGTGGGAACGGAACTTATCGCGTTGCGCAAAGGGCCATCGTAGCCTTGCGCGTCATGCCGTCCCGGCTTGATTTCGAATTTACGCGAGCGCAAGAAACTCACGGTGTTGGAGGCTTCAAGCGCGAATCGAGTTCGGCTGCTGCCTTGAATTCCTGGGCAGCGCCCTGCTTGTCGCCTTTTCGCTGCAAAGCCAATCCGAGCTGGTAATGTGCCGGCGCATATTCCGGCACGGATTGAATCGCCGCGCGAAACTGCGAAATCGCGCCATCGATATCCCCCGCGTTGAGCAAGCGCCGTCCTGAATTTGTGGCAAAGAGTGCCGCCTGCTCGTTGGTCTTCCGTTTCGCAAGGTCCGCTCCGGCGCGGCTCTCCGCTGCGGCGCCTTCCGCGTCGCCGAGCAGCCGCAGCACCGCTGCCAGTGTGGTGTGTGCGCCGGCGAACTCCGGCTGGAGACGGATCGCTTCCCGCAACGCCTTTGCGGCCTCCGCCAGCTCACCCTTTTGCTTCAACACCGTGCCCAGCGTGTAGTAGGCCTCTGCGTAATCCGGCTTGGCACTGATTGCGGCTCGAAGTTCGTCAGCGGCCGCCGCAAAGTCGCCTTGCTGCCAGAGCGTCACGCCCAAGGTGTAGTGCGCGTCGGCCTGCCCGGGATCCAGTTCCGTTGCCCTGCGAAACTCCGCCATGGCTTCGGGCAGTTTGTCCTTTAGCTTGAGCGCCAATCCCAGATCATAGTGCAGGGTTGCGTCTTGCGGGGCTAGCTTCAAGGCCGCCTGAAAATTGGCCACGGCGGAATCAAAGTCCGAAACCTGCAGATACGCCGCTCCGAGATTTCCGATGTAGGTGCTGTCCTCCGGGCGCAAACGGATTGCTGCCTGAAATTCGGCAACGGCTCCTTGAGCATCCCCGTTCTGCAAGTAAGTGAGCCCCAAATTGTTGTGGACGTCAGGATTGTCCGGCTGCAATTTCAACGCCTGGCGAAAAGCCACCATGGCCCGCTCCGTTTCGCCCCTGTGCTGCAAGAGCATGCCCAAGCTGTTTTGGGCGTCAGGATAGTCCGCGTTCAACTTGACGCAAGCCTGCAACTCGTCAATCGCCGCGGCTGCCTTGCCTTGCGCCTTCAAAACCTGCGCAAAGTAGTAGTGGCTCCCCGGGTCGGAGGGTTCCAGTTGCGCTGCCGCTTGCAGGTGCGCGGCTGCCTCCATGATCGCCTGTCGTTGATACTGCAAAACGCCCAAGTGAAGATGGGCCTTTGCAAAGTTGGGCTGTAGCCGCACCGCCTCGGAGAATTCCGCTTCCGCGCTTTGCGCGTCCGATTTCTGCGTCAGCACGGTTCCAAGGTCGTCATGCAATTCCGGCCTTTGTGGCTCAAGCTCGATCGCCCTGCGGAACTCGCCAATCGCGCCGTCAAAGTCCTTGGAGAAGTCGAGCACGCGTCCCAGCGTGCGATGTGTCTCCGAATCGTTGGGGGCCAGGCGCGTGGCTTCCTGCGACTCGCGCAGCGCGCCTGCCAAGTCTCCCTTGCGGATGAGCGCGTTAGCGAAATTCACGTGTGCCTGCACAAAATCTGGCTTCAGGGTCAACGCCTTTTGAAATTGATGGATCGCAGCGTCGACGTCGTCTCGCGCGAGTAACACCCAGCCGAGGGAGTTGTGTCCCTCGGGACTCTGTGGCGCCAGGCGCACCACTGTTTCGAACGCAGTGCGGGCGGAATCCAGGTCTCCCTTTTGAAGCGCAGCCAAACCTCGCTTGTAGATCGTTGTTGCTTTCGATGCCGAGTCCGAAGGCGCGGAACTGGCAGACTGCCCATTACAAACGGTAGCAGCCGCGAAGGAATGAAAGAGAAGAACGGCAGAGATCCGAACAAGAAGTTTCCGGCGACGAACTAGGCTTGGTTTCACGCGAGAGAATCCCTTGACGCAACAGCAAAAATCTTAGCATGGTTGCGGATGGCCATTTTCGTTACACGCGGAACGGCCCCGTTCTGCCCGCCGGGTTGACCCGTGCCCGCCTCCACCTTACTATTCTTGAGATTGGATGACTCTCCATTCCTTTTCTCTCCGCTCGCTCTTTCTTTTGGGGCTCTGTGCCTGGCTTTCCCTGCACATCGGCAAATCCGCGACTCAGGCCGCCGGGGCCGCCCAGACCAAAACGGCCCCGCCGATCGCGCATTTCACGGACATGGCCACAAAGGCTGGGCTTACCGCACCGGTCGTCTTCGGCGGCGAAAACACGAAGAAATACATCATCGAAACAACCGGCACGGGCGTTGCGATTTTCGATTACGACAATGACGGCTGGCCTGACATTTTCATCGTGAACGGCACCAAGTTGGAAGGTTTCGCCCCTGGCAAAGCCCCGAGGAGCCATCTCTATCACAACAACCACGACGGTACGTTCACGGACGTTACCGAGAAGGCAGGGCTCACGCACACCGGATGGGGCCAGGGAGTGTGCGTCGGCGACTACGACAATGATGGATTCGAAGACCTTTACGTTACCTATTATGGGAAAAACGTTCTGTACCGCAACAACGGGAACGGCGCGTTCACGGACGTCAGCGAAAAGGCCGGCGTTGCGGGAAACGGGAAAAACTGGGGTACCGGCTGTGCGTTCGTGGATTACGACCGCGACGGCAAGCTCGATTTGATCGTTGCGAATTACGTGGACTACGACTCGGCCACTGCGCTCGCGCCCGGAGAGCGGCCTTCCTGCATGTGGAAGGGCGTTCCAGTCATGTGCGGGCCGCGCGGATTGCCGTGGGCGAAAAACATCCTCTATCACAATCTCGGGAACGGCACCTTCGAGGATGTCACGAAGAAAGCCAACATCGACACGACCAACGGGCACTACGCCTTCAGTGTATCGACGCTGGATTACGACGACGATGGCTGGCCCGATATCTTCGTCGCGTGCGATAGCACCGCAAGCATCCTCTATCACAACAATCACGACGGCACGTTCACCGACGTTGCCGTCGTCTCCGGCGCCGCTTTCAACGACGACGGGCGCGAGCAGGCCGGCATGGGCTCGACACCTTTCCGGCCGGATTTGGGTTGAACACCCAGTATCTCGGATGGGGCACGATGTTCCTCGATGTGGACAACGACGGTTGGCCGGATTTGTTATTGGTCAACGGTCACGTCTATCCCGAAGTCGACAGCCAACATCTCGGCAGCAATTTTCGTGAGCCGAAGATCCTGTATCACAACAATGGCAACGGGACGTTCACCGACATCTCGGCCAGCGCTGGTCCCGCGATCAGCGCCGCCAGTTCGTCGCGTGGGCTGGCGATCGGCGACTTGTGGAACGATGGCCGTATCTCCGCGGTGATCAGCAATATGAATGCGCCACCGATGTTGCTGGTGAATGACCTGCGCAATGGGAATCATTGGATCGCCCTTCGCACGGTGGGCACCAAGTCCAATCGGGATGGCATCGGCGCGAAGATCACCGTGAAAGCCGGCGCGCGAACTTTCGTCGATGAAGTGCGCAGCGGCTCGAGCTACGACTCGAATAGCGACATGCGCGTTCATTTTGGCCTTGGCGTCGCGGCTAAGATTGACTCCGTGCAAGTGCGCTGGCCCAGCGGGCTTGTCGAGAACTTCCAGAATTTAGCCGTCGACTCGATTCACACCCTGCGAGAAGGCTCCGGCACTCCCGCAAGCTCCGCTCCCCGCAAGCCGTAGTACTGGCATCGATGAATGATGCTACATCAGTCTCATCTTGCGTCGGCTTCGGCGATTCCGATGTATTTGTCTGCGCCACCGTAATAAAAGAGCCAGCGATCTTTCTGTGGAACCATACCTTCCACAAAGACGACGTTGGGGACTTGGCCAACTTTCTCCCATTCTTTTCCTGGCGAGAAAATTGGAGCATCCGAGCGATAGAGGACCTTTAGGGGATTATGGGAATCGAAGATCGCCACGCCTGTGCGATACACAAGGTGGTCGTCGGCGCCGTTATAAATCAGCACGATGCCTTGCTCGGTGAGAATCGGTGGCGGGCCCGGCTCGACAACGCGAGAATCAAATTTGCCTGGGCGGCGCGGGAGGACCGGAGTTTTGGTGGCTTCGGTCCAGTGAATCAGATCGCTTGAGTAGGAAAGGCCCATCTGGTCGGTGTTGTCCGCGGCTGTGCCGAGCCAGTACATCCAATACTTGCCATCGATTTTCGCCGGGACAATGGTGTTGTAGCCGGTGTAGGTGAGATAGAAAGTGTCACCGAACTTCTGGAGGCGCGGATCTTCGACCCCGCCGTCTTTCTCATATTCAGCTTCCGGTGAAAGAACAGGTTCGGAACGGCGCGTGAAGTGAATCCCGTCTGCACTTTCGGCGTAGCCGAGGCGAGAAGTGCCCGCAGCGTCTTGGGCGCGGTAAAGCATGACGATTTTCCCGTTATGGAGAATAACCGCCGGATTGAACGTGCCGGCCGATTCCCACGTCGAGCCCTGCGAAGACAGGATGGGCTCGTTCGAGGCACGAGTCCAAGCGCCGAATGGAAGACTGATAGCTTGCGTGGCCCAGGCAACCGCGGCGAACGATAGCGCGCTCACGAACAGCAGAGCGGTGGAGCTTTTTCGGTTCATCACTCCGAAAGTCTAACACCGATCGATTTCCGTCCTTCATGGCGCTTCTGAAAGAAAGCATTCCTTACTCGTATCGCAACGCCACCATCGGATCGACGCGTGATGCTCGCCGCGCTGGCAGAAATCCCGCCAGCAGCGCAACGCCGGCCATCAGCAACGCAGCCAGCGCGATATTCATGGGATCAGTTGCCGGCACGCCAAAGAGCATTCCCGAAATCCAGCGCCCACCCAACTGGCCTAGGGCGAGAGCCGCGGGAATGCCCGCAGCAAGACCAACCGCGACGAGCAGCGAAACTTGCCGCATAACCATCCACAGGACGCTCCGCTTTTCGGCGCCGAGCGCCATGCGAATCCCGATCTCCCGCGTGCGCCGTGCGACGGCGTGGGCCATTACTCCATAAAGTCCGATGGTCGCGAGCAGCGCGGCAAGGAATCCGAAAATCGATGAAAGGCCGGCGATCATGCGCTCAGTGGAAAGCGAATTGCTGATTTCTTCCTCGGTCGTACGCATGCCATAAACCGGAAGGCTCGCATCCATCGCGCGAACTTTTTCGCGTACCGCCCGCATCACGGGAGCGGGATCGATGGCCGTTCGCAGGTACACGGTCATTCGGCTCTGCCCGGTGAAACCCGCGGCCAGATAGGGAAGAAACGCCTGTTCGGGAATGTCATCCCGCAGGCCGGTATACTTCGTATCTTTCACAACGCCGATAATCTCCATGTTGGTTTTGGTTCTCGGATCAGTGCCGAAGCCAAGGTGCAAACCGATCGGATTCCTCCCGGAAAAGTACCGCCGAGCGAACGTTTCATTGATGATGACCGCCATCGTGGACTCTTCCTCGTCCTGATCCGGGCCTTTCTTCACTGGGCGGCCGTCCTGCAGCGTGAAATCGCGCCCGGCGATGAACGACACGCCCAGCGTGGCAAAATAATTCGGGCTGATCTTGTTCATGTACGCTTCCGGATGATCGTCCGGTCTTGAGGGCGAGTAACCCTCCACGGTGAGTCCACTATCCCATTCGCTGCCCTGCAAAATGCGCACTGCCGCCAGGCCCACCGACTGAACACCGGGAATCGTGCGCAGGTTTTCAGTCAAGCGCTGGTAAAAGTCTTTCGACTGCTCGGCTGTATAGCCGTTGAGCCAGGGATTGAGCTCGAAGCCGATGAGCCGCTCGACTGGGAAACCGGGGCTGACCCCGCGAAGATTTGTCAGCGTACGTAGGAAGAGTCCTGCGCCCACAAGAAGCACGAGCGAAAACGCCACCTGCGCTATAACCAGCGCTTGGCGCAAGCCGCCACGCCCGCCGCGGACCACGGAGCCGGCTTCATCTTTCAGAGTGCTGTTGAGATCCGGTTTGGTGGACTGCAGTGCGGGCGCGAAACCAAAGGCTATTCCCGTGAGAAATGTAATGGCCAGAGTGAATAGAAGAATCCGCGCATCGGACGTCGTGGAAATGGTCAAGCCTGAAGAGTCCTCGGGCAAATAGATGGCCATCAGCGCCTGATCCGCCCAGAACGCCAGTGCCAGCCCTACGAGACCACCGAGCGTAGCGAGGACCAGGCTCTCGATCAGGAGTTGATGAAAGATGCGGCCGCGGCTGGCGCCGATGGCCAGGCGGACGCCGATCTCTTTTTGGCGGCCCGCGGAGCGCGAGAGAAGAAGGTTGGCCAGGTTGGCGCACGCGATGAGCAGCACAAATCCCGTGATTGCCATCAGCACCCAGAGCGGCGTTCTCAGATCATTGCGCGTATACGAGTAGCCTTGCGAGCCAGGCAAAACGTTCACCTGCGATTTCACGAACTGCTCGCGATCGTAAGCCGAGGCGTGCCGGAATGCCGGTTCCTGCACCTCCATCTCGAGCATGGAATGCGTCAGCGGCTGAAGTGCCGCCTTGGCTTGCTCCCGGGTTATGCCAGGTTTCAAGCGCCCGAACGCCTGAGCCCAGCGCGTGCGCCGGTCGGTTAGCAGCGGAGTCTTGCGCTCGCCCATGAAAGCCTCTTGCATCATGATGGGCACGAAGAAATTCGCGGACCGGTCGGCCTCCACGCCGTCGAATCCTGCTTGCGCTACGCCGATAACGGTCATATTGCGGTTGTTGACCAGCAGTGTTTTTCCAACGATGGCGGGATCGCCGCCGAAGCGCTGCCTCCAGAAGGCGTAGTTGAGCACCACCAGGGGCTCGCCGTTGGGCACGCGGTCGTCATCCGGCGTAAGCGTGCGGCCTAAAGCAGGATGGACTCCAAGCACGCTGAAATACGTGCCGGAAACCAGCTCCACACGCACGCGCTCCGCTTGGCCACCGAAGGAGAGGCTGGCCGTAGTAAAACGGTGGCAAAACATGCCGGAGAAAACTTCGTGGTGTTCCTGGAAGTCGCGGTACATCGGGTAGGAGACCACGCTGTCGCCGGAGCTGTTGCCATAATAGTGCCCCACGATTTCCAGCAAGACCAGTTGCGGAGGGTCTTTCACCGGCAGCATGCGCAAAAGAATCTGATCAAGAAGAGTGAAGATGGCGGTGTTCGCGCCGATTCCGAGCGCCAGGGTCAATATGGCGACGGCGGCAAACCCGGGCGACTTGCGCAGCATGCGCACGCTGAAACGCAAATCCTGCAAGAACACTTCGAGAAGGCGCGTGCCGAAAGCTTCGCGGCATTCTTCCTTGAATTTCTCGTGGCCACCGAATTCGATTCGCGCGCGGCGCGCGGCCTCGGCACGAGGCAAGCCCGAGCGCACGAGGTCGTCCGCGCGATTCTGCACGTGCGCGCGCAACTCTTCGTCCAATTCACTCGTTATCTCAGAGCGGCGAAAAATCCCGTTGAACCAAGCCCGAATATGAGCCCACAGATTCATCCTTCTTCCCTCGCCCTATTCCCAGCGCAAAGCGACGATCGGATCGACCGTGGAGGCGCGCCGCGCTGGAACGTAACATGCCAGAAGCGCAACGAAGAGGAGCAGCGCGGCGACCGCGGCAAAGGTCATCGGATCGTGAGCCGTGACGCCAAACAGCAGGCTTGCCATCAATCGAGTCAATGCCAACGCGACGCCCACTCCGATAGCCACGCCCAGCAGCGCCATATTCGCGCCCTGCCTCAGCACCATCTGCATCACATTTCCACGCTGCGCCCCAAGCGCCAAACGAATTCCAATTTCGCGCTGGCGTTGCGACACCGTATAAGAAATCACGCCATAGATGCCGATGATCCCCAGCACCAGCGCCATGGCGCCCGCGATCCCCAGCATGACCAGCGTGAAGGACGTTCGCGCAACGGATTTGCCATACACTTCCTGCATCGTCCGTACGGACGCCAGCGGCAAGTTCGCGTTCACGGACCACACCGCCGCTCGAACTTCGTCGAGAAAGCTTTGTGTCCCCGCGCGCTCGCTTCGCATAACGAACGTCAGCGTCCGTTCCGTCTCGGCCGTCTTACGTCCGAATAGATACTCCATCATCGGCGGCCAATACACGATTGCCGGAGCCATCTCCTGCACGCCTCGTTGCCGAACATCCTGTATCACGCCGATTACCTCGTGCCACGGCATCGGCGAAAACTCCCGCAATTGTTTGCCAATCGCCGCCGAGGGCGTGCCCCACATCTCGCGCGCCAGATTCTCTGAAATCATCACTACAGGCCGCAGCCCATACACCTCATCCCACGTGAATTCCCGTCCAGCAACCAAACGCGTTCCTGCTGTATGCAAAAAGCCGGGGGAAATATATTTGTACAATCGCAGCGGCGGCATCACCCCATCGGGATAGGTCTTGTCCTGGGCGAAGATGCAGTCCCAACCCGAATCGAATCCCTCCATCGGCATGTCGCTCGCGAAGCCCACCGCCTTGACTCCAGGAATGGCTGCCAACTTATTGAGAATCTCGTTCTGTGTTCGCGCAGCACGCTCCGCCTCCGGGATCAACAGTTCTGGAATCGAAATTCGCATCAACTGCAAATGCCGCGCATCCGTAAAGCCCGGCTCAACGGTTCCTAACGCCTCAAACGTCCGAATCAGCAGCCCAGCGCAGATGAGCAGCACCAATGCCATCGCCACCTGGCCAACAACCAGCAGATTCCGGGCACGATGCCGCTCCCGGTTTACGCTGATGGTCCTGCCAGCGCTGCGCAGCTCCAGTGGGGTTCTCGGTCCCGCATACTTGAACGCCGGAATTAGTCCAAACAACAGCCCGGACAGCGCCGAAATCAGGAAAGCAAATCCCAGTGTCCGCGCATCAATCGAAATTTCGCTTAACCGCGGCAGATTCGCCGGACCCATCGCCACCAAAAACTGCACTCCGAAATAGGCTAGGCCGGCGCCAATCACCCCGCCCATCAGCGCCAGAATGACGCTTTCAACGAGAAGCCCACGGACGATTCGCCCCCAGCTCGCGCCCAGCGCCGCGCGAACGGCCAACTCCTGCTGCCGTACTTCCACCCTCACCAGCAACAGATTCGCCACATTGGCGCAGGCGATCAGCATCACCAACCCAATGGTTCCCATTACCACCCATAGTGCTTCGCTTACATTTCCCACAACCTCCTGTCCCAACGGCCGAATCATCGGCGTAATTTTCCACGTCTCGTAAAAATGCGGATTCGTTCCCGGCCCGTTCGTAAAGGAATCCATCCAGATCGGCAGCATCCGCGTTATGTCCGCGTTCGCCTGCGTGATTGTCGCACCCGGCTTCAGTCGCGCGATTCCGTGGTATCCGAATCCCGCCAGAATCAACTTACCCCGATCGAATTGGAACGGCACGATTACATCGAAGTCCGTATCGGCGAATCGAAACCCTTTCGGCATCACGCCCACAATTTCCCGGGGCCGCGAATCCACCAGGACGTTACGCCCAATCGCGCTCCGGTCTCCTCCGAACCGCCGCTGCCAATATCCGTAGCTCAACATTACCCGTTGCGGGCCGCCCGGAATCTGGTCCGCCCCTGAAAGCCAGCGCCCCACTTCGGGCGGAACACCAAGTGCCTGAAGCACGCCGTCGCTGACGTCCACAGTCCGCACTTGTTCCGGCTCGGCCAATCCTGTGACATTCGCTGTGTCCGTCACCCACACTCCCAGGGATTGAAATGCGCGGTGGTGTTCGGCATAGGTGAAATACATCGAAGGCGAAAGCAACAGGCCATTTTCGAAATCCGCAAGTCCTGCCGCGCCCGGAGCAATTTGGTGCAGCGCCACCAATTCCTCCGCCCTCGGATAATTCAGCGGCTTCAGCAGCACGCTATTCGCAACGCTGAAGACTCCCGTGTTCGCCCCGATCCCCAGCGCGAGCGTCAATATGGCCACGGCTGTGAAGCCCGGTGATTTCCGCAGCATCCGCACGCCGAAGCGCACGTCTTGCAACAGCGCGTGCAGGAGATGAGCTCCCAGCGCTTCGCGACATTCTTCCTTGAATTTCTCATGCCCGCCAAACTCGATGCGTGCCCGCCGCTCCGCCTCACTGCGAGCCAATCCCGAGCGCTGCAAATCGTCAGCACGGTTTTGCACGTGCGCCCGCAGCTCTTCGTCCACATCATTCGTTATTTCGGAGCGGCGAAAAATCGCGTTGAACCACGCCCGAACGTGAGCTTCCAGGTTCATCGTTCCCTCCTTTTCGCCTTATTCCCAGCGCAAGGCGACCATTGGATCGACCTTCATCGCCCGTCGCGCCGGCAAATACGCGGCAAGGGTACCAACCACTAGCAAGGCGCTAGTGACGAACGCTAAAGTGGCGGGGTCATTCGGCGAAAGCCCAAAAAGCATGTGAGCGATAAGCCGTGAGGCCGCAAGCGCACCAGGCAGACCCATGAGCACTCCAGCAAGAACAAGGGCGAGCGCTTCGCGCAAAATCATCTTCAGGACGCGCAGGCGCGCAGCTCCCAAAGCCAAGCGGATGCCGATCTCGCGGGTCCGTTGAGCCACGGTATAAGCCATCAGACCGTAAAGCCCAATCGCTGCTAGCAAAAGCGTAAGCGCTCCAAAAAACCCCGAAAGCATGGCGGTAACGCGTTCCTGCAAGAGCGATCGGTCGATATTCTGCCGGACCGTCTTAATGGAGGTGACGTATTCGTGTCCGAGTGATTCGACGGTTTGCCGCAGCGGGCCGGCAATGGTAGCGAGCGGGAAGGTCGTCTGGACAAGTACATGGGACCATCCCATGTAGTCGCCGTATTGTGTTGCAGGGAGGTAGACCGTTGGCGGTGGTTGCTTGCGAATGTCGTACAGGCTGGCGTTGCTCACCACGCCTATGATCTGAAGGTTTTGCCACTTGCGTATGGTCAGGACATCGATGTGCTGGCCGATGGCATCGCCTTCTGGGAATAGCTTCTCAGCGAAGTTCTTGCTTACTATGGCCACACTCGGCGTATGTTCGTCGTCCTGCCAATTGAAACTGCGTCCACGCAATAGGCTTATCCCGGCGGTTTCAAACAACCCCGGCATGGCCATTTCGAAATCCGCCTCCTGGCCTTGGGCCTCGGTTCCAGCGATGCGTGCCCGCTCGGTCCACTCGAGGACGTTTCCAAACCTTGTATGCATCATTCCCGCGGAGACTACTCCTGGCAGGTGCGAGACGCGATCCGTCAGCTCGCGGTAATAATCCACCAGCGCGAGATTCTTATAGCCGCCTGGCTTCGGAAAAAGGCTCACGTCCAGTGCGGCTCGAGTGTGAAAGCCCGGATCCACTGCGTGTAATTTTTCGAGGCTCCGGACGAATAACCCTGCGGATGCAAGCAGCACCACGGACAGAGCCACTTGCACCATGATTAATCCTTTGCCGAGTCTTCCGGTCCCGCCTCCCAGCGTGCGCGCGCTTTGCTGGAGAGCCGCGTTGGCATCTTCGTGCGTGGCGCGCCAGGCGGGCGCTAGTCCAAAGAGCACACCAGTCACTATCGTCGCGCTGGCCGTGAATCCCAAGATGCGCCAATCGGGTGACAAGTTCAGCTCGGCGGGCACGATGTAGATTTGCCTGAGAATGAAAACGGCCAAGGCGCGGCTTGCCCAATACGCGAACACGCATCCCGCAATGGAGCCCGCTGCGGACAGCGCCAGGCTCTCTGTGAGCATTTGACTCGCAAGCCTTACGCGGCCTGCTCCGAGCGCAACGCGCACGCTCAACTCATGGCTGCGCGAGGCGGCGCGCGCAAGCATCAGGCTGGCCAGATTCACACACGCGACGAGCAGCACGAGGGCGGAAATAGCCAGCACTGTGTAAAGAGGCTTCTCGAAGCGGTGGCGCAGAAGCGAACCTCCTTTCGCTCCGGATTCCACCTTTAGCTGCAGCTCGTGAAAGCTGCCTAGTTCCGCGGACGTTTTATCGGGCGGAGCCATTTCTTCTCGAATTCCGGGCCACAGGGAGTCCAGCTGGGCACGAGCCTGTTCCAGCGTGACGCCTGGTTTCAGCCGCCCTGCTACTTCCAACCAGCGCGCGTCGCGGCGCTTCAGATACTTCTGCAAGTCCGGCTGCCCGCCGAGCAGGTGCGTTGCGGGAAGGGGCAAGCTTATTTCCATCTCGAGAGTGGCGCTCATTCCGGTGAATCGATTCCGCGTTACGCCGATGATGGTGAACGGGATTCCTTCGATCTTGAGCATTTTGCCAATGACATCCGGCGCGCCACCATAGTGGCTCTGCCAGAAGCCGTAGCTCACTACGGCCACTTGAGAGGCAGCAGCTGCGCTTAGGTTCTCTTCTTCGGAACTGAACAGGCGGCCGATCTGCGGCCAGGCACCCAACTCCGGGTAGAAATTGCCGTCGACCGTCCAAACATCGGCACGCGATAGCGTGCCTTCCGTCTCCACGTTGAGGACGATGTCGCCCCACCAGGCAAAGGTTCCCGAGAACACCTTTTGGCTGCGGGAGAACTCCTGAAACATTGGCAACGACAACGCAGCGTAATCGTCGCCGGGATCATGAGCGCCAAAGCGAACCAACTGCTCGGCGTGAGGAACCGGCAAATTGCGGAGCACCAGCCCATTGAGCAGTGAGAACGTCGCCGTGTTAACGCCAATGCCGAGCGCCAGCGTCAAGATGGCCACGGTTGTGAAGCTGGGTGATTTTCGCAGCATGCGCAAGCCGAAGCGCAAGTCTTGCAACAGCGCGTACAGGAAGCGCGTTCCCAGTGCTTCGTGGCATTCTTCCTTGAATTTCTCGTGCCCGCCGAATTCGATCCGCGCGCGCCGCTCCGCTTCGGCCCGATCCAGTCCCAAGCGCAGGAGGTCGTCGGCGCGATTCTGCACGTGCGCGCGCAGCTCTTCGTCTGTGTCGCTCTCAACGCGCTCACGACGAAGGAGCGAAGAGACGGTGGAGCGAAGCGACGACAATAGACTCATATTTCCTCCGGTTGTGTGTCGAGGGCGGACGCGATGGCTGCAGCCAGCCGGTTCCAGCCGTCGGCTTCCTGCCGCAGCCGCTTGCGCCCCGTGGAAGTAAGTTCATAGAACTTTGCCCGCCGATTGTTGTCGGAAGTTCCCCAGCTTGCTTTGAGCAGGCCCTGCCGGACCAGCCTGAACAATGCTGGGTAGAGCGCGCCTTGTTCGATGAGCAGCGCGCCGTGGGAAATTTGCTCGATGCGCAGCAGCACTCCGTATCCGTGCAGCGGCCCGAGAGAAACCGCTTTAAGGATCAAAAGGTCGAGCGTTCCGGGAAGGATTTGCGCTTGCGAAGTCATCGAGCCTCCTAAGTGGCTTAGGAGGATACGCCACGCTCTCCTAAGTTGTCAAGGAGAGAGTGTGAACAGGAGAGAGTGTGAACCAGCAAGCTGATGAAAACGCGGCTGTCCTCATTCCGAGGGCGGTGCTTGCCCGAGGAATCTGCTTTTTTTCTCGAGTTCAGTAAGAGCAGGTTCCTCGCTCCGCTCGGAAAGCCGGCTTGTCGGGACTTTTTTTCGCAGCCTGGGAGGCATTACTCACGATTTCTTGGATTTCTCCGGCTCGAACGCCATAGTCCGAACAATCCCTTCGCCTTCCTTAACGAAGATCACCTGGTTCGGCTTGATGTCCTTGAAAGTATCCATGGTCCCACTCGGCCACCGAATCTCCAGCAGCTCCACTTTCCCTGCCTTGCCAATTCCAAAATGCACTCGTAAGTCGTTTTGTGAAAAATACCCGCCGCCGCTGCGCACTTCGTCAATTTGCGAATGCGCAGTTTTCTCGCCCGGCGCACGCGTGACGCAGCGAAGCCGCGCTCCAATCCCGCTCCGGTTCGATTTCGTTCCGATCGTTTTGATCTTGATCCAGTTGTTGCCTGTCACGGAATCGCAGCGCAGCAGCTGGGGAAAATCGTTCACCGTATTGACCACCACGTCGAGGTCGCCATCATTATCAAAGTCCCCGAAGGCGCATCCTCGCGCCGCCACGGGTGTCGAAATACTCGGGCCCGCATCGTAGGAAACGTCCTCAAACTGTCCGTTCCGCAAATTCTTGTAAAGAAGTTTGCGCTGCAGGTAGCCGGCTTCGGTCTTCAGTTGTTCCACTTCCGGATAGACATGCCCGTCGCAAATCAAAATGTCCGCCCAGCCGTCATTGTCCATGTCGAAAAAGCCGCAGCCCCAGCCGAGATATTGCGTGTGTTTGCCGAGTCCGCCCTGAAACGTGGCGTCTTCAAAATTCGCTCCGCCCAGATTGTGATACAGCGAAGGTGTGTCCCCGGCAAAATTGGTTTTCACGAGATCGAGATTCCCGTCGAGATCGTAATCCGCGGCGGAAATCCCCATGCCGGCTTGCGGCTTGCCGTCCGCGCTCAGCGCGCAGCCCGCTTCCAGCGCGATGTCCGTGAACGTTCCGTTCGTCTTGTTCTGATACAGCGCGCTCGCTGTCGAGTCATTGGCCACATAAATGTCCGGCCAGCCGTCATTGTCCAGGTCCGCGGTCAGCACGCCCAAGCCATAAGTCCCGTTCGCCTTCAAAATCCCCGACTTCTCACTGGCGTCCGTGAACGTGCCATCCCCGTTGTTGTGATAAAGAATGTTTTTTCCGCCGTTGAGGCCGGGCGGCCCGCACGCCACCATGATTCCTTTGTAGAGACAGGGCCCGGACTCGGGTACCGGCGCGGTTTTCAAGTCGAGATCAATGTAATTCGCCACAAAAAGATCCAGGCGCCCGTCGCGGTCGTAATCCACAAATGCGCAGCCCGTGTTCCAGCGCTTGCCCGTGCCCGCCACGCCTGCCTTCTCGCTGACATCCGTGAACGTGCCGTTGCCGTTGTTGTGGTACAGCACGTTCTTGCCGAAATACGTCACGAACAAATCGTCGAAACCGTCGTTGTCGTAATCTCCAACGCAAACTCCCTGGCCCCACCCGGCATGCACCAACCCGGCTTTGACCGTCACGTCGGTAAACGTTCCGTCGCGATTGTTTTTGAAAAGATGATTGGTCGGTTCCTGCCCCGCTGGAAAGCCTTCCAGGCGCGTGCCATTCACCAGAAAAATATCCAGCCAGCCGTCGTTGTCGTAATCGTAGAAAGCCACTCCGCAGCCCGTGGTTTCCAGGAGATATTTGTTTTTGTGCTCGCCGCCGAAAATCGTTTTGGCATGGAGGCCAGATTCGCGCGCCACGTTCAAGAAAGTAACGCCGAGGTCCTTTGCAGTAGGAGCGGGTGTTTGCGGGGGTGCCGGAAGAGCAGTCCCCGAAGAGAGCCGCCGCGCTCGAAAGGGAATTGCCAACGCGAGAACTCTTTCGAACGGGAGCACCAGCGCCGAGCGGCAAAGCGAGCGAATGAATTTACGGCGCGTGGAAGCCAAAAGAGGCGTACCTTTCCTGGAGAAGCCCGTGCTAGAATCCGGCGCTTTCTTTTATAGTAAGCCCTGCCGGGCAATGCAAGTTGCGACCTAACGAGTCCAGGAGAAATACAAATCCTTGTCCAACATTTCTAGTTTTTGCGTAGGGCAGTTTCGCCGGTGCTTGCTCATGCGAACGGCTGCGTGCCTCGCCGCCCTCATCAGCTTTACAATCTCCGCTCTGCCCGCCTTGTGCCAGCAAGCGAAGGAAGCACCCGCGCCTATGGAACTTTCGCGCACCGTGCGGCCCTGGGAATTCCTGCCGGTCACCGGAACGCGTGCGGCCTTATTCGGAAATGAAACCGGCAAAATGGAAGCGTGGGTTTATCCGCTGAAACTTTTCCGCGAATTTCATTTGAATTTCCTCACCGAAGGCCGAGTTCTCCCCGCCGACACGCTTGCGAGAACCCTCACCGTGCGCCCGGAATCCGCCACCATTCTTTATGCCGGCGACACTTTCACGGTGCGCGAAACTTTTTTTGTGCCCGTGGACGCGCAAGGCGCCGTCATCCTGCTGGACGTCGAAACCGAGCAGCCTCTCGAGGTCGAAGCGGTGTTTCATCGGGACTTCCAATTGATGTGGCCGGCAGCCCTCGCAGCGTCTTACCTGGATTGGAGCTCGCGGCAACACGCATTTTATTTTGGCGAAGAGCAGGGAAAATTTGTGGCGTACGTCGGTTCACCAACGGCAACCGACCCTCGCGCCGAATTCCAGAACAATTATTCGGAATCGCAGACCAGTTCCTTCCGTCTCGGCGCCACTGCAAAAGGGAAAGACACGAAAATGATCGTCATCGCGGGCTCCGTGGAAGGCAGTACTGCCGCGGCGAAAACATATCAACATCTGACGGCAGATTACGCGGCGCTGTTGCAAGAATCCCGAAAGTATTACCAGGACTATCTCGCGCGCACCGTCCGCATCGATCTTCCCGACACGCAAATCCAGCAAGCCTACGATTGGGCGCGCGTGAGCATGTTTCAGGGCCTCGTGACCAATCCCTATCTTGGCACGGGACTGGTCGCTGGCTACCGCACTTCCGGCGAAAGCCAGCGCCCAGGCTTCGCCTGGTTTTTCGGCCGGGATTCCTTTTGGACTTCGCTGGCGCTCAATGCCGCAGGCGATTTTTCGACGACGCGCACGGCGCTTTCGTTCATCAGCAAATTCCAGCGTGAAGACGGCAAGATCCCCCACGAGATTTCGCAGGGTGCGAATTTTGTGGACTGGTTCAAAGGCTATCCTTATCCGTATGCATCGGCGGATGCCACGCCGTTGTACATCATCGCGATGAACGATTACGTCATGGAAAGCGGCGACACGGCCTTCGCAAAAGAAAAATGGGACCGCCTTTGGAAAGCTTATGAATTCATGCGCTCGACTTACGACGAGCACGGCTTCCCGAAAAATCTTGGCGTCGGCCACGGCTGGGTGGAAGGCGGCCCGCTGCTTCCGGTCAAAACAGAGCTCTATCAAACCGGGTTGGGCATCGAAGCGCTCCGCGCGCTCTCGAATCTGGCGCATATTACCGGCAAAGAAGATGCGAGCAAGGATCTCGCCAAGAATTTCGGGCAGCAGCGGCCGCTGATGAACGAAACGTTCTGGCTCGCTGACAAAAAACGCTTCGCCTTTGCGCTGGACAAGGACAATCACGCGGTGGACGAACCCGGCGTACTCGCCACCGTGCCGATGTGGTTTGGCTTGCTCGATGAAGGCAAAGCGGACTCGATGATTACGCAGCTCGCCGATTTGGATCAGCAGACGGACTGGGGCATGCGTATCATCTCCGGCCATTCGCCGAAATTCAGCGGCGGCGGCTACCATTTCGGCTCCGTGTGGCCGCTGTTCACCGGCTGGGCGGCTGTCGGCGAGTATCGTTATCACCGCGTGCTGCCCGCTTATGAGAATCTGCGGGCCAACGCGCTGCTCACGTTTGACGGCTCGCTGGGCCACGTCAGCGAAGTTCTCTCCGGTGCGTACTACCAATCGCTCTCGACGAGCTCGCCGCACCAAATCTGGTCCGCGGCCATGGTGGTGAGTCCCTTGATGCGCGGCATGTTGGGTCTACAAACGGATGCCGGGGCGGGAACGCTCACACTTACGCCGCACGTTCCTGCCGATTGGACTTCGTTCGCCGTCCGCAGCGTGCCCATCGGGTCCGCGAAAGTGGATTTGCAGTATGCCAAGGACCCGGAAGGCATCACGCTGGAGGTGAAAGCTTTGGGGGAAGTCACGGACAACTCCCCGCGCGCTGTCGAGTTTGCGCCTGCGGTCAGTTTGCGGGCCAAAGTCCTCGGCGCTGCGCTCAATGGGCGCCCCGTGCCGTTTCATGTGCAGGCCAACAGTGTCGATCAGCATGTGCTTGTACGCATTCCCGTCTCCGGCGGAGCAAACACACTGCGCATCCGGCTCAAAGACGACTTTGGCGTGGCTTACACCTCCACTCTGCCAGCCATCGGAGCCACGTCCGAAGGCTTGCGAGTCGTCTCCGAGACCTGGACGCCGGCGCGCGACCGCCTGACGCTCGCCGTCTCGGGGCGGTCAGGCAGCCAGTACCGGCTTTCCGTCTGGAACGCCGGACAGATTGCGTCCGTGGCTGGGGCCAAGCTCTTCAAGGAGCCAGACGGAGGAGCGCAGCTGGTCGTGGAATTTCCGAAGGACCTCGCCGAGCCCGTCTCGCACGCGACCATTTCTCTCCAATTCGTCAAGTGACGTTGGCCGAACGCATCCCTCCACCCTGTGGCAGACACAGGACAATCAGATTTAGTAAGCCCCTTTTTTTTTATAAACCATACGAAATCGCCGGGTGGCTGTACTCCCCCCTTATCCTGAGCCAAGAAGGATCGCGTCCATCTTCAATGTTCCGTATATTCTTCCAAGTTCCGTATGCTCTAAGTCCTGTGTTTGCCACTGTTGCAAAAAACTGCCGGGGTGTAGCCTTTTCTTCCCAAAATGGCACATTCCGGCTCCCGCCGGAACGAACCGGCCGCAAAGACTCGCCACTACAATTGCGAAAAAGGGCGTAGCCTTTTTGTGGGAATGAGCATAGCGCGACAAAGATGAAACTGGCGAAGGGACAAATTCGGCTGGCGGCGACGGACCTGGGGAATCACCTGGCGTGCCGGCATTTGACCGTGCTGGATTTGCAAGTTGCGCAGGGGAAGCGCGCGGAACCGGAGTGGGCGGCGCCGGATCTGGCGGTGATTCGGGAGCGTGGCGAGCGGCACGAGCGGGAGTACCTGGCGCATTTGTGCGCGCAGGGGCTCACGGTCGAGAACCTGGGGCATATTCCGCACCAGGAAGAAGAGCGGCTGCTGGCGGAAACGCGCGCGCTGATGGAGCGCGGCGCGGAGGTGATTGCGCAAGGAGCGCTAAGCGACGGGGAATGGTTTGGGCGGCCGGATGTGTTACGTCGTGTTGCGACGAAGAGCGAGCGCTGGGCGTGGTCATACGAAGTGGCGGATACGAAGCTGGCGCGGGAGACGAAGGCGGCGACGATTCTGCAATTGTCGCTGTATTCGGACTTGGTGGGGAGAATTCAAGGGACGATGCCGGAGTTTTTGTGGGTGGTGCCGCCGGGCGAAGGGTTTGCGGGCGAAAAGTATCGCGTGTCCGAGTATGCGGCGTATTACCGGTACGTGCGGGAGCGTTTGCGGAAGGCGGTGGGAGTGGAGGCGGGGGCGGAAACGGAAACGGAGACGGAAACGTATCCGGAGCCGGTGGAGCACTGCAACGTCTGCCGATGGTTCCGCGAGTGTGATGCACGAAGGCGCGCGGATGATCATTTGTCGTTGGTGGCGGACATGCGGCGGCAGCAGCGGGATCAATTTGAGGCGTGGAATGCAGCAACGATGGCGAAGCTGGCGGCGCTGCCGATTCCGCTGAAGGAAAGGCCGAGGCACGGATCGAAAGAAGCCTATGAACGCAGGCGCGAGCAGGCGCGTGTGCAGGTGGAAGGGCGGACGGAGAAGAAGTTGAAGCATGAGCTGCTTCTACCGGTGGCGGAAGGGATGGGATTTTGCCGGCTACCGGAGCCTTCGACGGGTGATGTGTTCATGGATTTCGAGGGCGATCCGTTTGTGGGGGAACAGGGCCTGCAATATTTGTTTGGGTTTGCGGTGCGGGATGCGGGCGGCGAATTGGTTTATGAGAAGCGATGGGCGCTGAACCGCGAGGAGGAGAAGAAGGGCTTCGAGTGGCTGGTGGATGAAATCATGCGGAGGCGGGAGGCGGACAAGAAGATGCACGTGTATCACTTCGGCGCGTACGAGCCGGGGACGCTGAAACGGCTGATGGGCATGCACGCGACGCGCGAGGACGAAATTGACCGCATGCTGCGCGCGGGAGTGCTGGTGGATTTGCATCAGGCCTTCAAACAGGGCGTACGAGCGAGCGTGGAAGAGTATTCGCTGAAGAAAATCGAAGCGTTTTATGGATTTGAGCGGAAGATACCGCTTGATGTTTCGCGTGCGGCGATGCGGTACGTCGAACACCGGCTGGAGTTGGGCTGGGGAGAGGAGAAGTTGCCCGAATCTGTTCGAGAAGCGATGGAGGGATACAACGGCGAGGACTGCTTTTCGACGGCGAAGCTGCGGGATTGGCTGGAAGAGGAGCGGCGGAAGCTGGTGGCGGAAGGGAAGGAAGTGCCGCGGCCGCCGGAAAAGGGTGGAGATCCTTCAGAGAAGTTACAAGAAAAGTTGGATCGAGCGGCCGAGTTGACACAGCGCCTTTGCGACGGGATTCCAACCGATCCGAAGGCGCGGTCGGAACTGCAGTCGGCTCAATGGCTGTTGGCGCAGCTTCTGAGCTGGCATCGCCGCGAGGATAAAAGGGCCTGGCAAGAAGGCTACAGGCTGGCAGAGATGAATGACGAAGACTTGCTCGACGAGCGAGTGGGCCTGACAGGGTTGCGTTTTGTGAAGAGAATCGACGCTGGACGACACGTGCCAACGGACCGCTATACGTTCAACCCACAAAAGAGCAACGTGCGTGCCGGCAAGGGCGTGTATTTCGGAGATGAGAAGTTCGGTGAAGTAATAGCTATCGACCATGTAAGAGGAATTGTGGACATCAAGAAGACGAAGAAGTCCGCCGAGGTCCATCCCCCGACGGTCTATATGTGGGACACTCCGCTGCCCACAGATGCTCAGGCGGGTTCTCTTGATCGGATGGGCGAGTGGGTGGCGGTAAACGGGCCGGATGGGCCGGGGCAGCATCGCGCGGGGCGAGACTTGTTGCTGAGAAGGCCGCCGCGTCTTCTAGGTGGAGAGACGCTAAAGCCGCTGGCCTCGGAAAAGCCAGGAAACACGGCGAGCCGAATCGTGGTGGCGCTCGAGGAGTCCGTCTTTGCCATTCAAGGGCCACCTGGTTCGGGAAAGACGTATACGGGCGCGCGAATGATTTGCGAGCTGGTCAAAGAAAGGAAAAAGATCGGGATAACCGCCCTGAGCCACAAAGTTATTCGCAACTTGCTGGAGGCGGTGGTCCAGGCAGCGCATGAGAAAGGCATAGACGGAGTGCGCTGCATGCACCGAGAGCGGGACGGCGAGGAGAGCGACGGCGTCGCAGTAGCGAAGAAGGACAATGAGGAGGCGTTCGAGGCGCTGCACTCCGGCAGAGCCAATGTTCTCGGGGGAACATCGTGGCTGTGGTCCCCTGAGGAGGCGTTTGAAGCAGTGGACGTGTTGTTCATCGACGAAGCGGGACAAATGGGGTTGGCGGATGTGCTCGCAGTGTCACAGGCGGCGAAGAGCTTGGTGCTGATCGGTGATCCTCAACAGTTGGAGCGGCCACTGAAGGGCAGCCATCCCGAAGGAGCGGAGAAATCCGCGCTGGAACACTTGCTCGGTGAGCGCAAGACGATTTCGGAGGACATGGGATTCTTGTTGCCCGAGAGCTGGAGGTTACATCCGGACGTTTGCAAGTTTACCTCCGAAGTTTTTTATGAGGGCAAGCTGAGTTCGCATGCGATTACGAGAAGCCGCGTGATGGCAGGGCACCAGTGGGTCAAGGAAGCGGGATTGTGGTTCGTTGCGGTGGAGCATGCCGGAAATCGGAACTCCAGCACGGAGGAAGTTGAGGTAGTGGCACGGATTGTGGAGGGGTTGCTGTCAGGCGAGGTGCAATGGTTTTACGGAGCAGGCAATAAGCGGCAGCTCCAGGAAAAAGATATTTTGATTGTGGCTCCGTATAACGCGCAAGTGGCGGATTTGTTGGCGCGGCTGCCGAGGATGCGGATTGGGACCGTGGACAAATTTCAGGGACAGGAAGCACCGGTGGTGATTTATTCGATGACGACGTCTTCGCCGGAAGAAGCACCGCGCGGGATGGAATTTCTGTATAGCCTGAACCGGCTGAACGTAGCGACGTCACGGGCGATGACGGCAGTAATCGTGGTGGGCAGTCCGCGGCTATTCGAGCCGGAGTGCCGCAGCCCGCGGCAGATGCAGCTTGCAAATGCCTTGTGTCGATACCGGGAAATGGCTTCTGAGCAGGATGCGTCGGCGATTTAGGTTTGGGCAGGCGCCGTGACGGGAGGGAAGGCGGTGCGTAATATAACGCAATGTGTTATATGTTTTGAGATAAAGAACCGGAGACCGGGGATGGCGTATGAAGGGGCAAGAACTTAAAGAAGCGAGGTTGCAGAAAGGCTGGACCCAGCAACAGGCAGCGGGAAGACTGGGAGTGACGCAGGCGTATCTTTCCATGCTGGAGCACGGGGTTCGCGCACTGCCTCATGGCTTGGCGCGGAAGGCGGCGCAGACGCTGCAAGCGCCTCCGACGACGTTGCCGTTACGCACGGAGACTTTTGCTGCGTTGCTGAGTAGCGCCGACAGAGCCCGGGTTAGCGAGAGATTGCGCGCGGAACTCGCGGCGTTGGGTTATCCAGGATTCGCCCACGTACGCGGAAGCGCGCAGCACAACCCCGCGGAAGTGCTGCTTAGTGCGCTAAACGCGTCGGAGCTGGACTCGAGGGTGGTGGAAGGGCTGCCGTGGTTGGTGTTGCGCTATGCGGACATGGACTGGGATTGGCTGGTGCCAAACGCCAAGCTGCTGGATCGGCAGAATCGCTTGGGGTTTGTGACCGCGCTAGCGTCTCAACTGGCGGTCAAGTCGAACGACCCGAAGCGTTTCCAGAGGCTGCAGGAACACGCCGGGGTACTCGACCGTTCTCGTCTGGCAAGGGAAGATACGCTCTGCCACGATTCGCTGACGGAAGCGGAGAGAAACTGGCTTCGGCGAAACCGCCCGGCGGAAGCGGAGCATTGGAATCTGCTGACGGATATGAAGGCGGAAAATCTTCCCCATGCAACTGGCTAAGAGAATTCCCGAGCCTTGGGGATCGTTTTTGGAGGAACTCGACCAGCGGGCGTCGGGCGAGACGCGCCTGGATTGCCTGGGCGGGTTTGTGGTGACACAGCTTTACGGGTTTTCGCGAGAAACGTCGGATCTCGATGTGCTGGTCGTCGCGCCGGGGAAGGAACGTACGCCGCTGCTGGAGTCCAAGGCGGAGAGCTTCACAGGAAATACAAGGGTCTATTTGGACTCTGTGGGCGTGGCCAAGGTCCCGGAGGACTACGAAGAGCGGCTGACGGAAATGTTTCCGGGGGCGTACGAGCATCTTCGCTTATGCGCGTTGGACCCGTACGATCTGGCGCTATCCAAGCTGGAGCGCAACATTCAGCGGGACCGCGATGACGTGAGACATCTGGCGAGTTTTGTTCCTCGGGATCTGGAAATTCTCAAGGAACGGTATGGGAGAGAGCTTCGCTGGCAACTGGGGAATCCGGAGCGCGAGGATCTGACATTGAAACTGTGGATAGAAATGATCGAGGAAGAGAGGATGCGGCGATAAATAAAAGGCGGCGGCCCCGATCAGAACAAGCTGACCGGGGCCGCAATCGTTGATCTAATTGCTGTTTCTGGCTTCAGCCTTTCGCCGGGACGGTGACCGGCTTGGCGAGCCTAAAGGTCAACTGCGACTTGGCA